>JBFGEP010000001.1:0-23167 GCA_041580055.1 Rhodothermales bacterium
CAAAACACATACCTCCAGCGACGAGAGAAACGTGCGCCCATGAACGTCCAACCGTACATCGACCAGATTCTCGCCATCGGCACCCAGTACGGCGTCAACCCTTTTGTGTTTGCCGCGATCTACATCGGCGCGATTCCATTCTTCACGATTTCGATAGGGTGGCTTGTACGGAACGTCCGCCGAAACAAACCCCCTACGCTGCCGATCCTGAGTGCCGGTTTCTTCTTCATATCGGCCTACCTTTACCTGCTCGTCGCCGGGCGCAATATTCCGCTCTGGGTCTACGGGCTGGTCGTTGCGATGATCGTGTACGGCGCCGTTTCAACGTTCAAGAAAGTGAAGAAGCGTACGACCTCCTCTCATGGCGTTTGACTACGACATGATCGTGATCGGCGGCGGCGCCGCCGGACTCACGTCCTCCGGGCTCGCGGCCACCCTCGGCGCAAAGACGTTGATGGTCGAAGCGGAGAGGCTCGGAGGCGACTGTACATGGACCGGCTGCGTGCCCAGTAAGACGCTGCTGAAAGCGGCGAAGGTCGCACAGCAGACGCGCGACGCAGAGAAGTACGGACTCTCCAGCGCGGAGCCCGACTTCTCTTTCGCCAGATTACTGGAGCACGTCCGCACGGTGCGCGAGGAAGTATACGAGGATGCAGACCGGCCCGAGATCTACGAAAACCTCGGCATCGAGGTCCGGACGGGGCTCGCCCGGTTCGTCGACGACCACACCGTGCGCATCGACGGACCGGACGAGGGCACAGTAACCTCCAGGTTCTTTGTAATCGCCACCGGGGCGAAAGCTGTCGTGCCACCGATTCCCGGCCTCGACAAGACACCCTACCTCACGAACGAGACCCTCTTCGAGCTACGGGAGCAGCCGAGCCGCCTCGCGATCGTCGGCGGCGGCCCCATTGGAACCGAGATGGCGCAGGCCTTCGCACGCCTCGGCACGGACGTCACCGTCATCGACATGCTGGACAGGATTCTGTCGAAAGATGATCGGGAGGCGTCCGCCGTGCTGCAGCGGAAGCTCGAAAGCGAGGGAATCCGGTTTCGGCTAGGTGCAGGGGTCGCGGGCGTAGCCCCGCAGGCCGGAGAGATCGCGATAACTCTTCAAGAGGGCGACACGGAGACCACCGTTACCTCCGACGCACTACTCATGGCAACGGGACGACGCGCCAACGTCGCCGGGCTGAACCCCGAGGAAGCCGGTGTCGCAACGGACCGGACGGGGGTCATCATAAACGATCGTTGCCGGACATCCCGGCGTCACATCTACGCCGTAGGCGACGTCACGGGCCGCTACCAGTTCACGCACATGAGCGAGCACATGGCCAAGGTGGCCGTCACCAATGCACTGCTGAGGGTGCCGATGAAGGTCGACAGTCGGAACGTGCCGTGGACGACCTTCACCGATCCCGAGGTAGCGCACGTCGGCGCGACGGCCAGCGAGCTCGAGCGATCCGGCAAGAGCTTCAGGACGTACCGCTTTCCGTATGCGAAGATAGACCGCGCCGTCACCGACGGCGAGGCCGAAGGTTTCATCAAGGTGTACGCGAAACCTTCGACGGGTCGAATTCTTGGCGTCGACATTGTGGGCACCAGCGCCGGCGAGCTCATCAGCGAGTACGCGCTTGCGATGAAGAATCGGATTTCCATGCGCAAGATATCGGACACGATTCACCCGTACCCCACATACGGTCTCGGCGCCCGCCGTGCGGCCGACCAGTGGTACGTGCAGAAACAGTCGCCGCTGCTCGTTAGGCTTCTGAAGATGATCTTCCGCTACCGCGGGCCCGTGCTTTCTTTCGGTCCGGACGACATCCTGTAGCACGATAACGTGCGAGCCGACAGGTTGGAAATCGATCGCGCGAGGTGGTTACTTTCCCGTGCGCGCGACCAGACACTCACCCGGATCAATCAGCATGAAAGACTCCATCGTCTCGCCGGAGGACCAGAGCGTCACCTTCGTTGAGCTCTTCTTCGATCTCGTTTTCGTCTTCAGCATCACCCAGATCGTCGGCATCCTGCACCACGGTTTCTCATGGGGTGCCGTCGCTCAGGCGGTGCTTGTCTTCTGGCTCGTGTGGTGGGCGTGGACGCAGTTCACCTGGTCGCTGAATGCGGCGAACACGGACCACCCCCGGATTCAGCTCGCGACCCTGGCAGCAACTGCCGTCGCATTCTTCATGGCCGTCTCCGTGCCGGCAGCTTTCGAAGGAGCGGCTTTGTGGTTTGCGGGCCCATACGTGCTCGTTAAGATCATCGGGCTTGTCGTGTACATGTGGGTCGCCAAGGGAGACGAGCATCAGTCGCAAGCGGTCAGAACATTCGCGCTGGTCTCGGTCGGGGGTCTGGCTGCCGTCTTGATTGGAGCAGCCCTGGGAGGAGAAGCGCTGTACTATCTGTGGAGTTTGGCAATACTGCTAGACGTAATTGCCGCCAGTATTGGTGGCCGTGAAGAGGGCTGGAATCTTCACACCGGCCATTTTGTGGAGCGCCACGGTCTCATCGTGATCATCGCCCTTGGCGAGTCTCTCATCGTGGCCGCAGGAGGTCTTGTAGCTGCTCCGCAGGAGTTCTCGTTATTGATTGTCGGATTCCTCGCGGTAGCGCTTACGTGCGCCCTGTGGTGGAGCTACTTCCCGTATGTAAGACCTGCTCTTGAAGAGGCTCTGCACGGCCTTGACGGTGCCGACAGGGCCCAGGCAGCCCGGGACACGTTCTCACTGGCACATTTTCCGATGCTGTGCGGGATCATTGGAATCGCCGCGACGCTCGAGGAAGCGATCGCCCATTCTCACGATCCGTTGGCCGTCGGTGCAAGGGCCGCACTTGCCGGTGGGCTCGTGCTGTTTATCGGTGGAACGGCTGTTGCAAAGTGGCGTGCGCTGAGGGACATGTCGCTTATGCGAGTCCTGTTCGTGACTGCAACCGCAATCGTGGTCCTTCTCGTCTCCGGAGTTCCCGCGTGGGTGACGCTGGCGATCGGCGTCGCAGGAACTCTGCTGACCGTGGCGGTCGAGCACAGGGCGGTTCAAGCCACCGGGCTTGCACCGTCGACAGAGGTATAGAATCGCGCGTTCGGACCCGTGATCCGTGTGCTATCTCAGCACAGTCAACTGACGATAGGCGACTCCGGACTCGGTGTCCGGTCTGACGGTGTACACGCGGTTGTCGATAGTTGATGTCGTCGAGGGTCCGGGCGTCGTCAGGCCGAACACGGGGAGCCTCGATCCGCGTCGTTATCGTCCGGCCGTAATTCTCTCGAGCCGTTCCTGAATCTCACCTTCCGGAATCCACCGCCCGCGCAACACGACCCCCGCCCGGCGAGACAGATTCGATATGTCGGCCAGCGGGTCGGCTTCCAGAATCAGCAGATCCGCCCGTTGTCCAGCATCGATCGTCCCGAACGCATCCTCGTTCGAGAAGTAGTCGCCCACATTCCGCGTTGCAGAGACCAGGATCTCGAACGGCGTCATGCCCGCATCGACCATGCGCGGGATCTCCCGGTGAATCGAAAACCCGGGCACGCTGAAGAGCTGCGGGGCATCCGTGCCGAAGAGGATCTTGACGCCCTCATCCTGCATCACCTTCAGCAGCCGCATGCGGGTCTCGATCACACGCGCTGCGACCTCCGCATCCACCTGATCGGCACGCCGCCGGACGTTGCTCGTCCACCCGTTCACCATAGACTCCGGCATGTACCTCAGCTCGTCATAGCTCCTCAAAACGTCCAGATCGGCGGTTCCCCACAGCGTCTCCCACAGGGCCATCGTCGGCACGATCCACGCGCCTGCGTCTCGCGTCTTGCGGGCAATCTCGCGGAGCTCGTCATCCGACACCTCCCGCTCCTCCGACCCGAGATAGGCGGTGTAGCCGTCGATGTGATCGAACGTCTCCTGACCCATCTCCAGCGCGCGCAGCAGCCCGACCTCCTCCGGCACGTGGCCCGCGAACCGCATGCCGAGCTCCTTCGCCGTTTCCGCCATCCGATCGTAGGCGGCAAGCGGAACGCCCGGGTGGATTTTCAGGAGATCCCAGCCCTCCCGAGCCTGTCGCCGCACTTTCTCCTCCGCTTCCTCGGCAGTACTCACCGATCCTCCGCTGAAGCTCGGGCCCGCAAGGTACAGCGCGGGCCCAATCGCAGCGCCACTCAGCACACGGTCTTTCAGCGCCAGCTGCCCGTCATAACCCAGCATACCGCGCACGGTCGTCACACCGTTCGCCACGTAGAGGAACAGCACGTTGTCGATGAACTCCTGCGACTGGTCGGGCGACGGGACGTGTCCGTGCATCTCGGCCAGACCCGGAATCACGAATCGACCATTGCCGTCGACTATCGTCGCGTTAGACGGGACCCCCACCTCATCGGCAGGACCCACGGCGTCGATCCTGTCGCCCGAAATGAGCACCGTGTGGTCGGTGAGAACCCGGTCGTCGTCCATCGGAAAAACCGTTGCGCCGACGATTGCCACGGGGGCGGGCTTCGTATCCTGTCCCGTAACACAGGTCGCGAGAACGAGCGGAGTGGTGAACAGCAGCAGAGCGGTGCGCAGCATACCTTGCCTCGGATTTTGGTTCGTGGAGAATCGCGCTCGGGCGTTAACCTTCGTGCTCAAGAACGAGATTCCGTTGCAGCCGGCGGCGCCGGGGAACGCTCTCAGCGTTGCGGCGTGCTGAGAAGGCGCTAGGTCCCGAGGGCGAACGCGACATGAAGATAGCACTGGCACAGATCAATCCGACGGTCGGGGACCTGAGCGGCAACGTCTCACGCATTCTCGATTATGCACGCCGTGCAGCCTACAAAGATGCTGATCTCGTCGTCTTCCCGGAGCTCTGCATCTGCGGCTATCCGCCCCTGGACCTTCTCGAGAACGACTCCTTCATCCGCGCCTGCAGCGAGGCCGTCGACGAGGTGGCGGAACAGCTCTCGAGTGTCATAGCGGCCGTCGTCGGTGCGCCGGTCCGCAACAGGGAAACTGTCGGTAAGCGGCTCTTCAACGCAGCGATCCTCCTCGACGGCGGACGTCGGCTCGCCGAAATCCACAAGTCGCTTCTGCCGACCTACGACATCTTCGATGAGTTTCGGTACTTCGAGCCGGCTCACTCACGGAGCCTCGTCACATGGCGCGGCCTGAAGCTCGGCCTCCACGTCTGCGAGGACATGTGGAATAACGAGGAGCAGGCCGACTACCACCTCTATCGAGACAACCCGATCGACGAGCTGGCCGAGCTGGGCGCTGACCTGTTCGTGAACATCAGCGCATCGCCGTTTTCCGTCGGCAAGCACGAGCGACGCAACGAGGTGGTCGAGGAGATCTGCCGCGAGCACCGCATCCCGTTTGTGTTGGTCAACCAGGTGGGCGCCAACACCGAGGTTGTTTTCGACGGTGACAGTCGCGTTCACGACGCTGAAGGGAATCTCGTCGCGTGCGCAAAGTCGTTCGACGAAGACCTCATCTTCTGGGATACAGACTCCGGCCTGGCTCCGTGCTCGGCCGGCATCCCGGACACGGAGCAGTTGCTCCGCGCCCTGACGCTCGGGATATCTGACTACTTCCACAAGACCGGCGCCTTCAGCAAGGCCCTGGTCGGGCTCTCCGGCGGAATCGACTCCGCGGTCACGTGCGCGCTGGCCGTCGAGGCGCTCGGACCGGACTTCGTGGTAGGCATGACGATGCCGTCCGAGTATTCGTCGCCCGGATCGGTCACGGACTCGGAGGTGCTTGCGGCCAACCTCGGAATCGAGTTTCACAACATCGGCATTCGGCCTGCCGTGTCGGCGTTCGGCGAGATGCTCGAGTCTCTCTTTACGAACACGAATCCCGGAATCGCTGAGGAGAACGTACAGGCACGCGCTAGGGGCCTGACACTTATGGCGGTCTCCAACAAGTTCGGACACCTGCTTCTCTCGACGGGCAACAAGAGCGAGATGTCGGTCGGCTACGCCACACTGTACGGTGACATGAACGGCGGCCTCGCCGTGCTCGCCGACGTCTACAAGACGCAGGTCTATGAGCTCGCGGAGTACATCAACGCGCGTGCGGAGAAGGACATCATCCCGCGCAGCACGATTGAGAAACCGCCTTCGGCCGAGCTGCGACCCGATCAGAAAGACACGGACAGTTTGCCCGACTACGACGTGCTCGACCGGATACTGCGCCTGTACGTCGAGGAGCAGATGGAGACGGAAGCGATTGTAGCGCGCACGGGGTTTGAGGAAGCCCTCGTCACGAAGATTCTCGACATGGTGGACCGAAGCGAGTACAAGCGTCGCCAGGCCGCACCGGGTATTCGCGTGAGCTCGAAGGCTTTCGGAATGGGCCGGCGCGTACCGATCGTGATGCAATGGCACCGCGCGCGGACAGCCAAAAAGGAGAGAGTATGATTACGTACGTCTCGGGAAAGCTGGTATCCAAGAAGGCGACGGAGGCGGTGGTCGACGTAAACGGGATGGGGTACGAAGTCCACATCCCGACGTCCACGTACGAGGTTCTCCCGGACGCGGGGCAGCAGGTGACGCTCCACACGCACCACTACGTGCGGGAGGATGCGGCCCTTCTGTACGGTTTCGCGGACACCGACCAGCGGGCCGTTTTTGAGGCCATGCTCGGCGTGTCAGGTATCGGGCCGAAGCTCGCTCTTGCGGCGCTGTCTGCCTTCCCCCCCGCCGACCTGCGGGAGCACGTGATCCGCGGGGAGGTCGGCGTCCTCACAGGCATCCCGGGAGTGGGACGCAAGACGGCCGAGCGACTGATCGTGGAGTTGCGCGACCGGTTTGCACGAGTGGAGGTGACGACTCCAGCGCGCGGCACGGCTCCGGGTGCCGGATCCCTGAGGGCGGATGCGCTGGCGGCGCTGGAAGCGCTCGGGCTGTCGCGCGTCGCAGCCGATCGCAGTATCGGCCGGGCATTGAAGGAGCACCCTGAACTTTCGACCGTGGAAGAACTGGTGCGCCACGCACTTCAGGGAGGATAGGCGCCCTTCACCCGCCGCCTACAGCAGGCCCGCGTCGCGTGCCGCCTTCTCGAGCTTTTCCCTCTGCTCCTTCGTCAGCTTCTCAGGAATCTCGACCTGCACCTCCACATACATGTCGCCAGTACCCGACTCCGTCTCGACGCCCTGACCGCTCAGCCGAAGCCGGTCGTGGGGCTGGGTGCCGGGCGGGATAGTGACCTTGATCTTCTTGCCGTACGCGTTCGTGACCTCGCGCGCAGTGCCCAGCATTGCCTCCAGCGCATTGATCCGCACGCGGGCCAGCAGGTCGTCCCCGTCGCGCCGCAGCTCCGGATGCGGCTCGATCAGAAAGACCACGTACAGGTCGCCGCGACTGCCACCCGGACCGCTCCTGCCGCGACCCTTCAAGCGAATCTTGAAGCCCTGCCTGACGCCCTTCGGAATATTGATCCGGACGCGCTCTCCGGACGGAAGCGTCACCTCCGTTCTTCCGCCTTTCAGGGCTCGGCTAAAACTGATACGGAGCGTGGTCTCCGAATCCAGTCGAGTGGACCGCCCGCGGCCGCGGCTTGAGGGCTCCGCCGCACCGCCGCCAAAGAATCGATCGAAGATGCCGCCCAGATCGCCCGACGTCTCACCGCCAAATCCGCCAAAGCCCCCTCCAGGACCCGTATCGAACCGCACGTACGTCCCGTCCGGCGTCCGATAGAACTGGCCCCCCTCGGAGGTCGTGAAACCCTCGTCACCGAAGGAGAAGGGGTTCTTCCTGCGGATGTCGTATTCCTTCCGCTTTTTCGCGTCCGAAAGCACCTCGTTCGCCGCCTGGATCTCTTTGAAGCGATCCTCGGCTGCTTTGTCGCCCGGGTTACGGTCGGGGTGGTACTTCTGCGCGAGCTTGCGATAAGCCTTCTTTATTTCGGCCTTCGTGGCAGTCTCGCTGACGCCCAGAGTTTTATAGTAATCCGTAAGTTCTGGCATCTTTCCGCGGCCGGTGCGCCTGAAATATCAGCCGTTTTGACACATTTGTCCGGCCCGTTCTTCCGTCATCTCTACGCGGCGGTCGTTATCTGGATCGGCCGCCCGTCGCGCAAGTGAACGCACAAAGCGTGCCACGGCGCGTGAATGCGACGATATGTCAACGCACAAGATCAACCGGATTCTGATCGCGAACCGCGGAGAGATCGCCCTGCGGATCGCGCGAACGTGCCGCGAGCTGGATATCGAGACCGTCGCGATCTACAGCACGCCGGACCGGACGACGCCCCACGTCCTGTACTGCGACCAGGCGTACGAGATCGGTCCGGCGCCGTCCACCGAGTCGTACCTCCGCCAGGAGGCCATCATCGATCTTGCCCGCAGGACCGGCTCGGACGCCATCCATCCCGGGTACGGCTTTCTCGCCGAGAATGCGGACTTTGCGGCGGCGTGCGCCAAGCACGGCATTCTGTTCATCGGCCCGCCACCTGCAGCCATCCGTTCGATGGGAGACAAGACGGCCGCACGAAGGATGATGCAGGAGGCAGGCGTTCCGGTGGTCCCCGGCACCATCGATCCGGTCAGCTCGGCCGAAGAGGCTGCCGCGTTCGCAAGCCAGGTTGGCTACCCCATTCTGCTGAAGGCGGCGGCGGGCGGTGGCGGCAAGGGAATGCGGATTGTCCGAGAGGAAGCCGCTCTCGAGAAGTCGCTCGCGGCCGCAGCCTCGGAAGCCCGATCGGCCTTCGGTGACGGCCGCGTCTTCCTCGAGAAGCTCATCGAGAAGCCGCGACACATCGAGTTCCAGATTCTGGCGGACCAGCACGGCAACGTCGTGCACCTGTTCGAGCGAGAATGCTCGATACAGCGGCGACATCAGAAGGTGATCGAAGAGGCTCCGTCGCCTGTCATGACGAAGGACCTCAGAGACCGAATGGGCCGGGCCGCCGTCGAGGCCGCTCGATCCTGCGGCTACGTCAACGCCGGCACCGTAGAGTTCCTCGTCGACCAGGAACTCGATTTCTATTTCATGGAGATGAATACGCGACTGCAGGTAGAGCATCCGGTCACCGAGTGGATCACCGGGCTGGACCTCGTCGCCGAGCAGATGCGCGTCGCGGAAGGTCGGCCGCTGCCATTCACCCAGCGCGACCATCAAATACGCGGCCACGCCATCGAGAGTCGGATCTACGCCGAGGATCCCGCGAACGACTTTCTGCCCGACTCGGGATTTCTGAGACGCCACCGCCCACCGGACGGTCCGTTCGTGCGCGTGGACGCGGGTGTCGAGGAAGGCGGCGAAGTCGAGATCCACTACGATCCGATGATCTCCAAGCTGACTACCTGGGGCCGGACGCGCGAAGAGGCGATCAGCCGAATGGATCGGGCCCTCGGAGGCTACCACATCGCCGGCGTCCATACGACCATCCCTTTCTGTCGCTTTGTAATGCAGAACGACGCTTACCGTAAGGGAGATCTCAGCACGCACTTCATCGAGCAGGAGTTCGACGCATCGTCCCTGCCGTCGCTGGACGAGCACGAGTTTGCGGCCGGCTCGATCGCCGCTGCAACATCCATCGAGCTCAACACGAACCACAGGCCGGCCTCTACTCCGCCCGCGGATGCGCCTGGCACGGGATGGTGGACGCGCCGCGAATACAGGTAGCGACCGACGCTCGTCAGCCTACCCGCACGGTTTCCAGACCGCAGCCCTCGAGGTACTCCGCTACACAACGGACCGCCTCGTTCAATCCCTTGGTGCTCAGCGGCTTCCCGAACCTGGCGACCCCTACCAGTATGTCGGCGTCTCTGGGCCGGGCCTCGATCAGCGCCTGCTGGCTGAGATCATCTTCATCCACGATGACCGTGAAGACGAGCGAGGCTCCATCGAGGGAGCGGAAGGCGTCCGCCAACACGATCGTCGCCGCGCCTCGCCGATAGACGGTCTTCTCAAAGCCCGCGACACCACTGAGGTCTCCGCGCATGAGTGCGTGCTGCATCAGGGTTGGTTCCAACCGAGCCGCGGCCTGGCCGGGCTCTGCCATTTTATGAAAGAGTGCGTGGTAGATCGGCCTGTCCTGGTCCAGCCATCGGCGCGCCCAGCGAGTCTCCAGCGTCTCGGCCGGCGGCGGACGCTCCTCGGTGCGGAACAGCCCTGTCTCGGCGACACTCGCCCGGGCGACTGCAAAATAACCCGGGTGGTCCGTCGTCAGCCAGATGGCCCCTTCCTCCGACAGCCTCGAGGCCGCGAGCCTCAGAAAGTCCGGCGACAGCAGCCGCCGCCGCGAGTGACGCCGCCGCGGCCAGGGGTCCGGGAAGTTGACATACAGCCGGTACAGGCCCGATTCGGCTGCCACGTGGCGGACGACGAATCGCCCGTCACCGCAATACAGCCTGACGTTGGGAATCGAGCTCCTCCTGATGCGGCGCCTCGCTCTGACGACCGATGACGGCGAGGTATCCGCACCGATTATGTTCCACCCGGGGAACCGCTCGGCAAGCTGCACCAGAAACTCGCCGTTTCCGAATCCGACCTCGATCACGAGCGGCGCAGCACGACCGAATACGCGATCCGCATCCAGCGGCACACCGAAATCGGACGCCCGAAGAACGATAGACACCAGTGACTCGCCCGGCTAGCCGGTCGCGCCGTCGACCTCGGGCGGCGCGGTGCGGCTGCCCATCTCGCGGTCGAGCATGAACAGACCCGGTCCGGACTCTCCGACGAGCTTCAGACTATCGATCGCGGCGCGCGCATTCTCCTCCTCCTCCACCTGCTCATCGATAAACCACTGAAGCAGGGTCTGCAACGGGTAGTCGTTTTCCTTGACCGCCAGCGCGTACAGCTTGTGGATCCGGTCCGTGATGTAGCGCTCGTGCTCCAGCACCGACTCAAAGGCCTCGAGCGCAGATCCGAAGTCGACGGTAGGCTTGTCGATCTTCTTCAGCTCGATCTCGGCGTCACGCTGAATCATGAAGTCGTAGAGCTTCATGGCGTGCACCACTTCCTCCTGCCACTGGACCCGGAGCCACTGCGCGAACCCCGGCAGGTTCATCTGCTCCATCTTCGCCGACATGGCGAGATAAACGTACGACGACTCAAACTCGGCCTGTATTTGGTCGTTAATAGCGTCGACGATAGCTTTCTTCATGCGTCCGTATCCTGCGTTTGAGGGTTGTTCCACGGGCCGGTCAAAGCGCCGTGAGCCAGTGTATCGACCCGGGGACGGGCGACTTGCCGTTGGCGACGCGTGTCCCACAGAGTTATAGGTTCAATCAAGATAAGATGCGTCACGTTAGAGCAGAATTAGTGGTAGGGTCCGTGCTCGTAGTGGTGGCCGGCCTCGGCGCCTGCCGGCCCCAGCAAACCGCCCCGACGGCTGAGGCGACATACTTCCCGGTCGTGCAGGACAGTCTCTGGGGGTTCATCGACGCCGGAGGCCAGGTGTCCATATCTCCGCAGTTCGAGCGGGCCTGGCCGTTTTCCGAGGGCCTCGCGCTGGTAAAGATCGGTGATCGCTACGGCTACATCGATCCAGACGGCGAGACGGTGATCCCGCCACAATTCACGGACGCCTGGTTCTTCTCAGGTGGCCTCGCGCCCGTCGAGAAGGACGGCCAGTGGGTTTACATAGACCGCTCCGGCAAGACGGCCGTGGAGCCGGCATTTCGCATCGAGTCGTCCGTCCTCGAGCAGGGCGGGAAGCCCGAGCCACAGTTAGGTCGCACTCGCGTGGGCGACTTCTACGGCTACGTCAACCCGTCGGGAGATATCGTGATCGAGCCCCGCTACAACCAGGCCTGGAACTTCGTCGAGGGCCTCGCCCGCGTCCGCGTGGGAGGCCGGTGGGGCTACATCCGCCCGGACGGGAGCGTCGCGATCGAGCCGCGTTTCGACCTCGCGTGGGACTTCTCGGGCGGCCTCGCGCTCGTGGAGATCGACGGGAAGTACGGCTACGTAGACCCGTCGGGGAGCTTCGTCTGGGAGCCGACCCGCTAGGCAGCACGTACCGACGGCAGCGAATCAATTGTGCTACGGAGCAGGTATACCGTGCACAACCGCGTGCCGTGTCCCGGTGCGCGAATCCCGATCCCCCGCGCTACCACCGTCGACTTAATGGCCAACCCGCGCATCCTCTGGGCAGACGACGAGATCGATCTGCTGAAACCCCACATCCTGTTCCTCGAATCGAAGGGCTACGACGTCACCAGCGTCACAAATGGCTCTGACGCCGTGGAAAAGGTGCGGGACGAGCAGTATGAGGTCGTCTTGCTCGACGAGCAGATGCCCGGAATCGACGGCCTCGAGACTCTCTCGGAGATCAACCGCATCGCACCCGAGGTGCCCGTCGTCATGATCACGAAGAGCGAGGAAGAACGGATCATGGAGGAGGCTCTCGGACGGCAGATCAGCGACTACCTCACGAAGCCCGTGAATCCCAGCCAGGTTCTGCTCACCTGCAAGCGGATACTGGAGCGAAAGCGCCTGCGAACCGAGCAGGTCTCGCAGACCTTTCTCCAGGCGTTCAACGAGATCACGTCGGCGCTGATGAACCCGCTCTCTCCCACGGAGTGGACCGAGCTGTACACGCGACTTGTGCGATTCGACCTGGAGATAGAGGACGACGAGGGGGTTCGGCAGATTCTGGAAGATCAGTATCGGGAGGCGAATCGTGTCTTTGGCCGCTTCGTCGAAGACAACTACCCGCAGTGGATCGGAGCATCCGGATCGCCTTCCGACGATCGCCCGATGCTCTCGCACGAGGTTGTCCCGTCCGTCGTCCTTCCCCAACTGCGGGCGGGGCGGCCCGTCATCTTCTTCGTGATCGACTGCCTGCGGTACGACCAGTGGCTGATGTTCGAGAAACTGCTCTACCCGCATTTCGAGATGGCTCAGCAGTTTCACTATTCCCTGCTGCCGACCGCCACACCCTACTCCCGCAATGCCATATTCAGCGGAATGCTTCCCCGCGACCTCGCCCGCAAGTATCCAAAGATCTGGTCTGAAGGGGAAGAAGATGAGTACAGCAGAAACCGAAACGAGGAGTCGTTCCTCCAGGATTTGCTGGCGCGGCACAGGCTTGACAGCCGACTCCGGTACGACAAGCTTGCCGGCACGAACGATGGTCGCGAGTTCGCCCAGAATGCCAGCGACCTGCTACAGCATGACCTGGCCGCAGTTGTCGTCAACTTCGTCGACATACTTGCGCACTCCCGGTCCGACTCGGCGGTCCTGAAGGAGATCGCACCCGACGAGAGGGCGTATCGTGCGCTTACCCGCACGTGGTTCGAGCACTCGTGGCTTTTCCAGGTATTCAGAGACCTGGCAGCCGCCGATTGCACTGTAATCGTCACGACCGATCACGGAGCGATACGAAGTCTTCACGCCGCCAAGGTGATCGGCGATCGTCACACGTCCACTGCTCTGCGTTACAAGTACGGACGCAACCTGAAGTGCGACAACCGGCATGCTATCTTCGTCAAGGAGCCCGAAGCGTACGGCCTTCCAAGCACCGGCATCAACTCCAATTTCATCATCGCGAAGGAAGATTTCTATTTCGTGTACCCGACGAACTACAATCAGTACATGAACAAGTACCGGGACACGATGCAGCACGGCGGAGCATCGATGGAGGAAATGATCCTCCCGATCGTGACCATGACGCCCAGACAGCGTTCGGCGTGAGCCCGGGGTCTATGGATCCGAAGGAGAATGGCGTTGCCCGCGAGTCTGCCGCTCCCGAGGAAACGATCGCGTTTGGACGCAGGTTGGCGGAGACGCTTCGTGCCGGGCAGGTGGTGGCACTCTACGGTGAGCTCGGCTCCGGAAAGACGCACCTCGCAAAAGGCATCTGCGCAGGCCTCGGGATCGACCCGGCTCACGTTACCAGCCCGACGTTCGCTCTCATCAACGAGTACCGGGGAGGAAGGCTGCCCGTGTATCACTTCGACACGTACCGCCTGAAGAGCCTCGAAGAATTCATGGCTCTCGGGTACGAGGACTACTTCGAGGGTGAGGGTGTCTGCCTCGTCGAGTGGCCCGAGCCCATCGAATCCCTGCTTCCGGGGGACACGCTGCGAATCCGGCTGACGCACCGGGATGCAGCGCATCGTCGCATCGAGATCGAATCCGCCGGAGCATCGGGTGAAGGCTGATCGGGCATACGAGTTCCTGCTCGGGCTCCCGCGCTTCGCGACGAGCGGCGACGCCGCCTATCGCCCGGGTCTCGAACGTATTCGGACACTGCTGCGGCTTCTCGGCGATCCGCAGTCGAAGTATCCCTCCATCCATGTGGCCGGAACGAACGGCAAGGGATCTGTCGCGTCGATGGCGGCGGCGATCCTGACCCGCAAAGGCCTCAGGGTGGGTCTGCACACGTCGCCGCACATCCACCGTCTCGAGGAGCGAATGCGAATCGACGGCCGGAGTGCACCTCACGGGTGGGTCACGCGCGCCGTGGATAGTGTGGAGGACCACATCCGATCCGTGGGCGCCAGTTTCTTCGAGGCCACGGTGGCGCTGAGCCTGCTGTACTTCGCCGAGGAGAACGTCGATGCGGCTCTTGTCGAGGTGGGACTGGGAGGCCGTTTTGACGCCACGAATGTTATACAGCCGCGGCTCGCCTGCATCACAGACATCGCACTGGAGCACACGGACATCCTCGGCTCGACGCTCCGCGAGATCGCCCTGGAGAAGGCGGGAATCCTGAAGTCCGGTGTGCCGGCGATGACGCTGGCGAGCGGAGAGGCTCTCGAGGTTTTGTCGGAGCAGGCCGCCGTGGTAGACTCGACGCTCGAGTGCGTCCGGAAGACCTGCACGCTTTCTGAAGTGAACGTCGGTCTGCTGCACTCCGCGATGAGCGTTCGCACGCCACGGTACCTGTACGAAGGTGTCCGGCTGGATCTGTCCGGGCATCACCAGTTGTGGAACGCCGCGCTGGCCATCCGCCTTGCGGAGGAGTTCGGACGGGGCTCGGCGCATGCACCGCTCGAGGAAGCCGTCCGACATGGACTTCGAGACGTCCGGGGCCTCGCCGGCTTGACTGGCCGACTTCAGGCGGTGTCGACCGACCCGCTGGTGCTCGTGGACAACGCTCACAACCCGGCAAGCATCGAAGCCGTGCTGTCGCACGTGAAGCCGTTCTGCTCCGGAAGGCTGCACGTCGCCATCGGACTCATGCGGGACAAGAACACTTCCGCAATGGCGGATCTTCTCGCCGCAAGCCATGCTGACGTGACCGTGATCGGGCTCGAAGGCGAACGCGCGCTCGACCCCGCTTCATTCGAACAGGCGCTTAAGCAGCGAGGCGTTCAGGTCGATATTTTCAGCAGCGTGTCGGAGGTAATCGAGCGTTTTTCCGAGACCGCCGACGCCGCCGACGTTTTGCTGGTGACCGGCTCGCATCTTCTGGTTGCTAAAGCCCTCGCTGGCTGAGCCCTGTTCACTGAAACCCCGGTTTTCGGGTTGCGTATACAAGTCGTCATCTGGCTTATCGCCCGACGATTCTGAGCCAGAAAGCGACATTCTCGTTCCCTGCACCCTGCGGGGAGTTCGTTGATTTTCCAACTTATTGCGCTATCTTGCGGCGGAAATCACTTCGCTTGCAGGCCATGCGCCCGCGGTAGATTCAGGATTCACGGATCTCCCGCACCTCCGCAAGTTTCAGTCAGCCTCGCGCCCTCGACGAGCACGACGCACCCTCCGACCTGATTCGTATAGGGAATCGCCCCGGCGCTTCCGCGTGCGGCACTTGTTACACCTTCCCCGATAAGCACTACTGGCTGCTATCCGCGGACCCGGAATCCGGGAGCTCGAAGCAATCTCTCTGACGGATAGTACCTGTCGCGTACCATGAACATCTCCGACCTCCAAGACCAGAAGCTTCCCGACCTGCGCGAGCGCGCCCGAAAGATGGGGCTCGCCGGCTTCTCCACGATGAAGAAGCAGGATCTTATCTACAAGATCCTCGAGGCGCACGCAGAGCGAGCCGCAGACGGCAAGGCCCGCAACGCGGGTGATTCCGAAACGCCCCGCGACGGATCCGGCAACGGCGCCGGTCAGTCCAGGCCACCCGCCACTTCAAAACAAACCCCACGTAAGGAGGACACCGTGTCCGATTCACACGACAGCCGGAGTCAGGATTCAGCATCCGGTCCACGCCTCGAGAAGGTCGAGGTCCCCGAGAAGTCTTCCCGCAACGACGAGTGGGCGGCGTCCGACGACGCCGATCAACCCGACGACGTGGAAGCACCGCGAGGACGAGACCGGGGCAACGGCCGTGGCCGGCGTGATGACGACGCTCGCGCTGATTCCGGCGACGACTCCCGCGCCTCCCAGGATCGGGGGCCCCGCGACGACAGGGACCGCGGCCCGAGAAACAGAGACAACCGCGGTGGACGCCGCGACAAGAGTGACCGCGGAGGCCGAGACCGGTCCAACCGCGGAGATCGCGGACGCGGCGACCGAGGCGAAAGGGCCGACCGCGGAGAACGCAGCGACCGCGGAGAACGCAGCGACCGCGGAGAACGCAGCGACCGGGGCGGCCGCGGCGAGCGCGGAGGCAGAGGCCGCCGGCGTGACAACCGCCGCGGAAAAGACAACCGCCGCTCGCGCGAGAACGACGAGCGCCGCAAGAAAGTCTACGAGGGTCGGCCCGAGTACATGGCCCAGCACGACCCGAACAAGACCGAGCTTGACGGAATGATCCGCAAGATCGGCGTGCTGGAGATCCTGCCCGACGGCTACGGATTCCTGCGCTCGTCGGAGTACAACTACCTGCCGAGCCCGGACGACATCTACGTCTCCCCGTCGCAGATCAAGCGATTCAGCCTGAAGCTCGGCGACACCGTCGACGGCGAGATTCGACCACCCAAGGAAGGCGAACGCTTCTTTGCTCTGATCCAGGTGAACACGGTGAACGGCCGAACTCCCACAGAGCTCGAGGACCGTCCCGGTTTCGACTACCTGACGCCTCTCTACCCCGACCGGCACCTAAAACTCGAGACGAAGGCATCGGAATACAGCACGCGGATCCTCGACCTGTTTAACCCGATCGGAATGGGACAACGCGGCCTGATCGTCGCACAGCCGAAGACGGGTAAGACGATCCTTCTGCAGAAGCTGGCGAACGCGATCCACGACAACCACCCCGACGTGTACCTGATCATCCTGCTTGTCGACGAAAGACCCGAAGAGGTCACCGACATGCAGCGCAACGTCAAGGCCGCTGAGGTGATTTCGTCGACCTTTGATCAGGATCCAGAACGACACGTTCAGGTCGCGGACATCGTCCTCGAGAAGGCCAAGCGCCTGGTGGAGGCCGGGCAGGACGTGGTGATCCTGCTCGACTCGATCACGCGGCTCGCGCGCGCCCACAACTCGGTCATGCCGAACACCGGCAAGACCCTCTCGGGCGGTATCGAGGCCGGTGCGCTGCGCGGACCGAAGAGATTCTTCGGCGCTGCACGCAACGTCGAGGAGGGCGGCTCCCTGACGATCATCGGCACGGCACTCATCGACACCGGCAGCCGGATGGACGAAGTCATCTTCGAGGAGTTCAAGGGCACGGGTAATTCCGAGCTCGTCCTCGACCGCGGGCTTTCCGACCGGCGCATCTTCCCGGCAGTGAACGTCATCAAGTCCGGTACCCGTCGCGAAGAGCTTCTGATTCCGGAAGCGAAGCTGCAGCGAATCTGGATCCTGCGCAAGCTGCTGGCCGACATGGATGCGCTGCAGGCGATGAGCTTCCTGCTCGACAAGATGCGGGGGACACACGACAACGACGAGTTCCTCGTGACCATGAACTCATAGCGCAGCGCCGCACAACGTTGACTCAGAGGCCCGGCGTCCTTCGGCGGGCCTCTTTGTTTTCCGGACAATGCCCAGAGAAGCGGATCGAACGCCAGCCCACCTGACCTGTGTCCTCTTCGACATGGACGGCGTCCTCGTCGACGTGTCCCGCTCATACCGGGCGGCGATCGCCGAGACCGCCGAGGTGTTCACCGGGCAACCCGTCGATGCGAGCCGGATCCAGGAGCTCAAGAATCAGGGCGGCTTCAACGACGACTGGGCGCTGACGCACGCGATCATCGAGGGGGCCGGCATGAGCGTAGGCCTCCAAGACGTGGTTGCCGAGTTTCAGCGACGGTATCGAGGTGACTCCTGGGACGGGCTGATCCGGCGGGAAGAGCCCCTTCTCGGCAAGGCCGATGCCGAAGCCCTCGCGGCATCCGGGGTCGATCTGGGTGTCGTCACCGGCCGGCCCCGGGAAGAGGCCCACTGGGCCATAGAGCGCTTCGGATGGACCGAGAAGTTTCCCGTGGTCATTGCGCGTGAGCAGCAGGGGGACCGCCCCAAGCCTGATCCCTTCCCCATCGAGCTCGCCATGGACGGTTTCGACAGGCGCCACGCCCGAAACACGACCGCCTACGTCGGTGACACCGTCGACGATATGCACGCGGCCGTCGGCGCGGGCATCATTGCCATAGGCTTCGTCCCGCCGTACCTCGAAGCTGATCGGCAGACGGAGTTGCTCCTCGGTCACGGAGCCGAGTGCGTGATCTCGAGCTACGATTCGCTGCTGGGGATCATTCGGGGTGCCCGCTCGCGCTGACGCCCAGGATCACTTCGCGGCCACGCCCGCCGGCTCGCCCGTCGGCTCCGGCAGATGATAGCGGACGAGCAGTGCCATGAAGATGATGGCCACCGTCGCCAGCACGGTGTTGCTCAGATAACCGTACTCCGTATACGCGACTCCGGCCAGTCCCGAGCCGAGGCCCATCCCTACCTGCCCCACCGCAATCGCGAGGCTCATCAGCATCCCCCTGCGCTCGTCAGGTACGAGGGCCGTCATCAGCGACTGCAACGGACTGATCCGGAGCGCAAACATGACCATCGCCGCCGCGAACAGGAAGTACGCCGTGAAGATGCCGTTGATGACGTACGTGGTCACGAGCATAACGGCACCGAGCCCTATGCACGAGGCGATGATCAGCGGCTTCCGGCCGAGGCGGTCGGAGAGCTTCCCCGCGATCGGACTGCTCACCACGTTAGCTATTCCGCCCACGAAGAAGAGGGAAGCGATGTCCGTCGCGCTGACACCCACCACCTTTTCCAGCCATGTCGGCAGGTAGATCACGAAGAGGCCCAGGCTCAGAAACATGAGCAGATAGACGAGCGACACGTTTCGGACCGGGGCCTGGCCGAGCAGGACCCGGTACTTCGCGATCGACGACCGAACACCCAGACGTCCCTCGGCACGGCGAACGTCCGGCTGTGGAAGGAATAGCCACACGAGCACCGTCGCGACCAGCATGGTCACGGCGAACATCAGAAAAGGCCAGCGGAAGCCGAACTGATCCGCGAGGATCTTGCCCGCCGGGATACCGACGATCTGGCCGACGGCCATGCCGCTCATCACCCAGCCGTTGGCCCAGCCACGCCTTTCGTACGGGAAGAAGTCGCCAACGAAAGCGACAGCGCCGCCGCTCAGACTGCCGCCTGCCGCCCCGGCAAGGCCTCGGACCGTCACCATCGACACGTACGAGTCGGCGACGCCGTGCAGCGCCAGCGCCACCGTCATGAATGCGCAGCCGAACAGCAGAATCCGGCGACGTCCGACCTTGTCGGAAATCGGCCCGATAATCAGCGCAACGATCCCAAGCGTTACCGTGTACGACGTGATCAGCAGACCCTGCAGAGAGTCCTTGATGTTCAGGGCCTCGCTGATCTCGGGCAGGATCGGGGCGACGATGATGACCTGCGCACTGGCCGAAAACATCATCAGCCAGAGCGCCGCAAGGATGAGAAACGCGTTCGTCGAAAGACGGGCCAAGCGCGCGACCGTACAATTGAGGTGCGAGTCAGATCAACCGGTGCCGACAGGTCAAAGTTTCTGCAGTTCGTGGTCCTCGTCCCGGGCCACGAGCCGATTCATTCGTCACGAACCTAGCCTGTTCGCGACCGCCGCTCGAGCCGGAATGTTTGACCCCGTCTCCGCATGCACGCCACAACATACGGCGCCTGCTCTCCTTATCTTGGCGTTCGTTTTTACTTCCCCGCATGATCGCCGAACCTCAGGGCCCACCGGATGGACTACAAGTGGCAGGAGCGCCCGCTCGAGAACCCCGAGGTCGTTGAGCAGCTTCGAGCGCAGCTGAACGATCTCCCGGTGCCGCTCGCCCGCGCCCTGGTGCTCCGGGGCATCGATACGTTCGACAAGGCGAAACAGTACTTTCGCCCCACCCTCGCGGACCTGCACGACCCCTTCCTCATGACCGACATGAGAAAGGCCGTCGACCGTCTCGTCGAGGCGATCCGCGGCCGCCAGACGGTGATGGTCTATGGCGACTACGACGTAGACGGCACCACCGCCACCGCCCTCGTGACGATGTTCCTTCGCAGGCGTGGCGTCGACGTCAGCTACTTCGTGCCCGACCGTATAGAGCACGGGTACGGGCTGAGCACTGCGGGAATCGACGCGGCCTCAGAGCGCGGTGCATCCCTCATCGTGGCGCTGGATTGCGGAATCACCGCCTTCGAGGAAGCGGCCTATGCACGGTCACTGGGTGTTGACCTCATCATCTGCGACCACCACACGGTCAAGGACGAGATCCCGGAGGCCGTGGCCGTACTCGACCCGAAAAGGCCCGACTGCAACTATCCGTACGACGAGCTCTCCGGCTGCGGGATCGGTTTCAAGCTCGTCCAGGCGACCTCCGCCGCCCTGGGCGAGCCCGATGGGGCGATCCACGAGTTTCTGGGCCTGGTGGCCGTCTCGACCGCCAGTGACATCGTGCCGATGACCGGCGAGAACCGGGTCCTCATGAGGGAAGGCCTGAGGGTCCTCACATCGGAGCCTTCCAGCGGGTTCCGCGCGCTAGCGCGCCGCGCCGCCGTCGACATCTCAACCTGTACGACGTCTCAGATTCTGTTCGCGCTGGGCCCCCGAATCAATGCCGCGGGCCGGCTCGGCGATGCCGGTCGCGCCGTAGACCTGATGCTCGCCGAGGACGATCTCGACGCAGACCGGCTCGCTGCCGTCCTCGAAGCGACCAACGACCGACGCCGAACGATAGACCGCGAGACCGTAGACGAAGCCGTGTCCGCCGTCGAGAAGCTCTTCGCGGAAGAAACCCTCAACAGCATCGTGCTCCATGATGCGCAGTGGCATCCGGGCGTGATCGGGATCGTCGCGAGCCGACTCGTCGATCAGTTCGTGCGACCGACCATCTTGCTCACGACGGTGAATGGGCTCGCCAAGGGATCCGCCCGTTCGATCGACGGCGTCAACATATACTCCGCGATTCGGAGCTGCGAAGATCTCGTTGAAGAATTCGGAGGCCACGACTACGCCGCCGGCCTCTCCATCCGTGTCGAGAACATACCGGAGTTCCGAAGGCGTTTCGACCGCGCGATCACGGAGCTCGCCACCGACGAGAGCTTCATACCGTCGATAGAGTACGACTCCCTGCTGAGGCTCGAACAGATCGACCGGAGGTTCTGGGCGATCCTCAGCCAGTTTGCACCCTACGGTCCGTCAAACCTGAATCCCGTTTTTCGGGCCTCCGGGCTGCGCGTGGTGGGGCGTCCGCGGAACGTGGGGCGTGAATCGGACCACCTCTCGTTCACGGTAAAACAGGACGGCAGCAGAGCTATCGAAGTGATCGGCTTCGGTCTCGGTGACCGCCTCGACCTCGTTACCGAGAGTCGAGAGAACGGCCTGCCGCTCGAGATGCTCTTCAACGTGCAGATGCGAACGTGGAATGGGACGACACGGATGCAGCTGAAGGCAAAGGACGTCAGACAGGCGCAGACGTGAGCGTCTCCTCGGAAGAGGCACGGATCTGGCCGCAGACGAGCAGGCAAAGGGCGGCGATCGTCGGGTCGATCACGCGATAGAACACGTGCTGCCCCTCGCGGCGGCGGCCCAGAATACCCGCCTCGGCCATCTGGCCAAGATGCTTGCTCACGTTGGACTGACGCTGGCCCGCCGCTTCGACGAGCTCCTGCACCGACATTTCTCCCGTGACATTGAGATGGTTTAGCAGCGTGAGTCGGACCGGCTCCGACAGCAGGCGAAAGCGGGCTGCCGCCTGATGGAGGATGGTCTCGGGTACGAGTTCGGTCGCCATGTGCCGATTTGGTTTACATATTCTTGACGAGTAATATGCCGGAGGCGGCGGGAAAGATCCTCAGCCTGCTGCATCGCCGAAGGGCGTGACCTGTCGTGAGGCGGGAGATCCCGGCGGTAAGGCGGGCAGCCGCGCTGTGACCCGAGGGCATGAAACCCAACCGAGCAGTCCAGTGAGGCACGTCAGGGATGCCACCACGCCGCATCGCGCCTGACCGGGCTTGCGATTCTCGCCTGCCGTTGGGACCCTTCCAGTGATCTCCCGGAGCCGGCGCAGCGAGGAAAGGTGCCCGATCCGCGAGAGGCAGGGAACCTTATTCCCCGGTTGGAATAAGCTTCTATTCTCGACAAACAACGAGGCTCGCCCAGCGATATGATCGAATTTCTCTCACAACCCTGGCCGTGGTATGTGGCCGGCCCCATCATCGGGCTCGTCGTTCCGGCTCTGCTGTTTCTCGGAAACCGACAGTTCGGCATCTCCGAGAACCTGCGACACATGTGTGCCGCGACCCTGCCCGGCAACATCGAGTTTCTGCGATACGACTGGAAGGCAGGAATCTGGAATCTGACCCTCATCGTCGGCGTGCTCGTGGGCGGCTTCATCGCTCACACCCTGCTGAACAACCCCGACCCCATTGCCATCTCTGAGGCCACGAGGTCCGACCTTGCCGCTCTCGGGATCGCGGACTTCAGTGGTCTGGTGCCGGCGCAAATCTTCAGCTGGTCAGGCCTTGCGACCGTGCCCGGCATCATCATGATCGTGGTCGGCGGTTTCCTGGTCGGATTCGGCTCCCGCTACGCTGGCGGATGCACCTCGGGCCACGCGATCTCGGGGCTCGCCGATCTGCAGCTTCCGTCCCTGATCGCCGTGATAGGCTTTTTCGCAGGTGGCCTCATCGCCACCTACTTCATACTCCCCATCCTGCTATAGGTGAGAACATGCAAGTGACTGATTCTCCTCAGGCGGTGGCGGGAGTCGCGGACGGCAGCACGGCGAAACCGCATGACGGCCTGCTCAAGTATCTCCTTGTCGGAATCGCCTTCGGCATCGTTTTCACGAAGAGCGAAGTCATATCGTGGTTCCGGATCCAGGAGATGTTCCG
>JBFGEP010000002.1:0-20735 GCA_041580055.1 Rhodothermales bacterium
GGCCGACCGTGTTGCCTCGAGGACGGGTGAGAGAGCGTCAGCCGCCTCGAAGAAAAGCCGTCCGTTGACGAACAGCACGTCGACACCCTCAGCGATTCGGTTGACCGGAAGATCCGAGCCCTCCCGAACGACGTCGGCGAGGCTTTGCCGGCAGTGCAGGACCGCTCGCGGGGCGCCGAGCGATTGCAGGACGGACTCTCCGAGGGACCGGTGACCGACCCGAAGGGCGTAAACGGCGCGCGTCCGGGTCAGCGGAAAGAGATGTCGTACCGGTTCATCCTCGAAAAGGCAGACTAGCATACGGTGGGCCTGTCGATGTTCGCGTGGGCCGGCCAATGTATCAACAGCGAGAAACGTAAGCGAAGACCGTCTCGTTTACGGATCCGTTTGCCGAACGGTCTTAACTTAGGCCGTCCCCCGGAGATCAGCACCTACCCGCTCGACAGACCATGAAGTTTTTCATCGACACGGCCGACCTCGACGAGATTCGCGAAGCTAACGCCATGGGCGTACTGGACGGCGTGACCACGAATCCGTCGCTCATGAAGAAGGCGGGCGGGGCCGACTTCCACGAGCATATCTTCCGCATCTGCGAGATCGTCGACGGCGACGTCTCGGCGGAGGTTACGGCGACCGACTACGAGGGTATCATGGTCGAGGGCCGCCAGCTCGCGTCGATTCACAAGAACGTCGTAGTGAAGGTGCCGCTCATCATGGACGGTATCAAGGCGCTGAAGTCGTTCAAGGAGGAGGAGATCCGGACGAACTGTACGCTGTGCTTTTCGCCGACGCAGGCGCTGATCGCGGCGAAGGCCGGCGCCACCTACATCAGCCCGTTCATGGGGCGTGTCGACGACATCTCGTCGGACGGACTGAAGCTCGTAGAGGAGATCGTCGAGATTTATCTCAACTACGGGTACTCGACGGAGGTGCTCGCTGCCTCCATACGGCATCCCATGCACGTCGTCCGCTGTGCGCAGATCGGCGTGGACGTGGCCACCATACCGTTCGATGTCATAAAGAAGCTGCTGAAGCACCCGCTGACGGATCTGGGGCTCGAGCGCTTCCTCGCCGACTGGGCGGAGTACCAGTCGGCGGCCGCCGGGTAGTCGCCGCGCGCGCCGACTCGGGCTGCATCCCACCAAGTTTATCGCGACCGTATGAGATTTGTCACGCTCGGTGCATCCGACCGCATCGGGGCCAGCTGCCACCTGATCCAGGCTTCGGGCGTCGGCGTACTGCTCGACGTCGGCGTCGACCCGAACGACGACGGTCCGGACGGCCTCCCGCACTTCCGGCAGATCACGGATGACGCGTCGCTGTACGTCGATCACGCCTTCGTGACGCACGCCCACCACGATCACATCGGTGCGCTGCCGGTCGCGATCCGGACGTTCCCGCACCTGCAGGTGCACATGACGCGACCGACGCGGGATCTCGCCGAGTTTGTGCTGCCCGCCTCGGCTCGCCTGCAGAAGAGAAGACAGCGAGAGGGTAGCTCCTCGCACGGGCCCCTCTTCGAAGAGGAGGAGCTCGAGATGCAGAGCTTCATCTACCAGGTCCACGAGCTCGCGGAGCCCTTTGCCGTGCGCGGAGTCAGGAACGGATCAGACGCAGCAGCGACGTTCCACCACTCGGGCCACATCCTGGGCGGGGCGGGTGTGGAGCTCGATTTCCGTGACAACGGCGATTCGCGACGGATCTACTATACGGGAGACACGAATCTTCGGCCGCAGACGATCATGCCGGCCGGGAAGTACCCCGCAGAGCCGGTCGACGTCCTGTTTCTCGAGTCGACGCTCGGGGCCGACGGCGAGGCGGAGCTCACGACACGCCGGACGGAGGAGCAGCGGCTCGGCCGGTCGCTTCGCGAGGTCTGGGACCGCGGGGGCTCGTCGCTGATCCCTGTTTTCGCTCTGGGCCGCGCCCAGGAGGTGCTGGCGCTCGTCCAACGGTACAAGAGTCGCGGTATCCTGCCGCCCGAAGTCCCCGTCTACACAGCGGGCTCGCTGCGGGCGATAGCCGAACTGTACGACAGGACCCGTTTTTCGTCGCCCAGGCTGGACCAGGACTTCGTGGTCGAAGAGGTCGAGCAGTTGCGCCTGCCGCGGTCGCGCAAGGCCCGTGAGGTTGCCCTCTCGAATCCGGGAATCTTCGTGGTCTCGAGCGGGATGATGCTCGAGCGGACCCTGTCGAATAGACTCGCGCGGCGCCTCATCGGGGACCGGCGAAACGCCGTGATGCTGGCCGGCTTCTCGGCGGAAGGCTCGCCGGCCGCCCGTCTGCTGGCTGCGGCCGCGGCGCGCGAGGGCGACGATCCCGTGGAGGTCGAGCTCGATCCGGCGGATGGAGCCCAGCCTCTCCGCTGCGACGTACATCGGTTCCGACTGAGCGGTCATAGCCACCGCCGAGACCTCATCCGCCTCGTCGAATACCTCTCGCCGAGGACGGTCGTGCTGCTGCACGGCGAGGAGCCGGCCCGCCAGTGGATGGCCGACAACATCGACTTTTTCTATCCGGACGTGGACATTATCCTTCCGGAGACGGGCAAGGAGGTCGAACTGTAGGGCTCGCCGTTGCGCGGCGACACCGGAGCGGCCATGGAGTACGAGCATTTCTTTGACGGCCTCAAGGGGCAGCTCGAGGGAGAGCTGCTCGTCGACGAGATGTCGAAGGCCCTCTATTCGACCGACGCGTCGATCTACGAAATCCGCCCTGTCGGCGTACTCCTTCCGCGCACGAGGAAGGACGTGGAGCGGGCGGTCAAGAGCGCGGCGCGGTTCGGGGTCCCGGTGTTGCCGCGAGGGGGAGGCTCTTCGCTCGCCGGCCAGACGGTCGGGGCGGCGCTGGTGGTCGATTGTTCGAAACACCTGAACCGGATTCTTGAGATCGATGTGGCGAACCGGCGCGCCCGCGTGGAGCCGGGGGTGATCCTGGATACGCTCAATCGAGAGCTCGCCCCGCACGGTCTGATGGTCGGGCCGGACCCGGCCAGCGGCAACCGCGCCACCATCGGCGGCATGGTCGCCAACAACGCGACCGGGACGCACTCGATACTCTACGGCAACATGGTGGACCACGTCATTTCTGCGGAGGTCGTTCTGGCGGACGGCTCATGCACCACGCTGCGGGAGGTGGACGCTGTCGAGCGCGTCGCGCTGAAGAGGCTGCCCGGGCTCGAAGGAGCCGTCTACCGGCAGCTGGACACATTCGTCGCCAGGCGCGCCGACGTCATCGAGCGCGACACGCCCTCGCACTGGCGGCGCAACAGCGGGTACCGCCTCGAGACGCTGCTCGGGGAGCAACTCAACCTGGCCCGGCTCCTGTGCGGGAGCGAAGGCACGCTGGCCTTCATCACGGAGGTCGAGGTGGCGCTCGTGCCGAGGCCGAAAAGCACGGCGGTCGGGGTCGTTCACTTCAGGTCGCGCCGCAAGGCACTGGAGGCGGTCACGACAATTCTGGAGACCGGACCCTCAGCGATCGAGTTGATGGACGGCGTCGCGATCACGCAGGCGCGGCGGTCGGAGGGCTTTGCGGGACAGATGAGCTTCATCGACGGTGATCCGGGTGCCGTCCTCATCACCGAGTACTACGGCGACGATCGCGCCGAGCTGGAAGCGTCTCTTCGCGGGCTGGAGCGGGCGCTGAAGTCGGCCGGACTCGGCTACCGCACGAAGAAGCTGGCCGAGCGAGCCGACGTGGCGGCCGTGTGGAACGTGCGCAGGGAGGTCCTGGGGCTGGTTATGGGCGTGGCAGGAGACTACAAGCCCGTCGCTTTCATTGAGGACGCATCCGTGCCGGTCGAGCACCTCGCCGAGTACATCTCCGAGCTCGATACCTACCTCGAAAGCTGCGGGACCCGCGTGGCCTACTACGCGCACGCGTCGGCCGGATGTCTGCACGTACGTCCGTTCCTCAACCTGAAGGATGCCGCCGAGGTGGAGAAGATGCAGGACATCAGCCTCGCCTCGATGGAGCGGGTGAGGAAGCTCGGCGGCTCTGTGGCCTCCGAGCATGGCGACGGCCTCGCAAGGAGCTGGCTGAACAGGCCGTTCCTCGGCGAGGCGCTCTACGATGCGTGCGTCGAGCTCAAGCGGATCTTCGACCCCACCGGCGTCATGAACCCCGGCAAGATCGTTGAGGCGCCCGAGATGACGAGAGATCTCCGATATGGTCCGGAGTACTCGACGTCAGACGTAAAGACGATCATGGACTTCAGCGACCTCGGCGGGTTCGCGGCCACCGTCGAAATGTGCAACGGAAACGGGGCCTGCCGCAAGCTCGACACGGGCACGATGTGCCCGAGCTTCATGGCGACGCGCGACGAGCAGCACTCCACGCGCGGGCGAGCCAATGCTCTGCGTCTGGCGCTCGCCGGGCGGCTGCCGCCGGAGTCGCTGACGGGGAGGCGGATGTACGAGGTCATGGACCTGTGCATTGCGTGCAAGGGGTGCCGGGCGGAGTGTCCGTCGAACGTCGACATGGCGCGCATCAAGACGGAGTGGCTCTCGATGTACTGGAAGGACAACGGTGTCCCTCTGCGGACGTGGTTCTTCGCGAACATCCCCGAGCTCGCCCGTGCTATGACTCCGCGGCGCGTCCGGCTGGCGAACTGGGTCAGCCGCCGCGGCCTCTCGCGGCGGGCGATGGATCGTCTGATGGCGGTGAGCCGCGAGCGCGAGCTTCCCGCCTTTGCGGAGCGGCCGTTTACGTCGTCCTTCTCAGATACGCCGATCACGCCGGACCGGCCCGAGGTGGTGCTATTTCCTGACACGTTCAACAACTACTTCGAGCCGCACGTCGCGATGTCGGCGGCCGCCGTGCTGCAACGCGTGGGATATCACGTGAGCCTACCGCAGCGTCCCGTCTGCTGCGGCCGGACCTATCTCTCGAAGGGGTTCGTGTCCGATGCACAGCGGCTCGCGATCGAGACCGTCGATGCGCTGTTCCCGTATGCCGATCGGGGCATACCGATCGTGGGGCTCGAGCCGAGCTGCATCCTGACGCTGCGCGACGAGTTCGTGGCGCTCCTGCCGGGAGAGCCGCGCGCGAAGAAGGTGGCTGAGCGCGTCATGACGTTCGAGGAGTTCGTCGACTGGGACCACCACGACCTGTTTGTCGGGCGCGACTGGGCGGACAGGAGTGAAACGAAGGTGCTCGTTCACGGCCACTGCCACCAGAAAGCGCTCTCGGACCTGTCCGCCTCGGTCGGATGCCTGAAGAAGTGCGGCTTCCCGACCGTGGAGGTTGTCGATTCGGGATGCTGCGGTATGGCCGGAGCGTTCGGCTACGAGCGGGAGCACCTCGAGGTGTCGAAGAAGATGGCCGGGCTCCGGTTGCTGCCGGCTCTCGAGGCGCTTCCGGCCGATGCCATGGTAGCGGCGGCGGGCACGTCGTGCAGAGCCCAGATCCGCGACCTGACTCGTCACGTGCCCCTGCATCCGGCCGAGATCATGCTGCGGGCGCTTCGCGACGGCTCAGGCAAGACGACCTAGATCGAGAATCCGAAGCCCACCGCAAAATCGAACACACCGAACCGCGCAGCCGAACCCTCCGACTCGGTGACGCCGAAACCATCGACCCGTCGATAGCGCGCTTGCAGCTGAACGAACGTGCGCTCCGAGACGCGCGCGCGGATTCCGGCGGTGGCCTGCAGACCCCAGCCCATGCCCCAGCGCTTGTCGACGTAAGTGTTCACCGGCATCGACGCGGTCTGCGGTCCGGTCACTGACGTCGGAAGCCGCGTCTTCAGCTGTGTCAGATAGTACGAGACTCCGACGCCAACGACCGGTACGACGCGGCGGTCCGGTGAGCTCAGGAGTCGCTCGTAGGCGAGCGTGAAGGGCACGGCCTTGAACTTCCAGTCGGGTTGCTCCTCGTAGCCGCGGATCTTGAAGTAGAAGGACGCCAGCTTCAGAAACTCGGTGTCGAGTCCCAGCGACTGCCGATCGTCGAGGTTCACGCGAAACGAGACGATGTGTGAGAACGTGGCCGTCGAGGACCGCATCTGGCGGCTCGGGCGTCGGGATTCGTAGAGGCGGGTGCCGACCGTTGCGGCAAGGTCGGGCGAGTCGGCGGGGTCAGCGATCTGTGATCGACAGGGTGCCACGACCAGGGCGCCCAACAGGAGGCAGGCCAGACGACTCGTCATACCGAACAAAGATTCCCGAAGTGGATGTTGACGCCGGCACGGGCGATGCGCGGCGGGGTCAGCTCGGTATCGGAGTCTCGATAGGCGCGCTTAAGTTTACGTTGCGTCGTGGCACACAGAAGATATCGCCCGGGATCGACGGATCGCAAGAAGGGTGAGTCAATCGTCGCGGTCGGTGCGCCGAACCGTGGCCACAAACTGCTGAACGGCATCATCTTGCCGCAGTAGCCGCGGCGGCCGGCGCACCCGGCAGCTTCCGTGCCGCCTGCCAGAACCGACGCGCGAAAGCGATCTCCGGGTCGACGTCGACGATGATTGAGAACCACATGTAGGGGCCAAACAGCGACTGTGCGATACGGGCCTTGATCAGCGTGCCGATTTCGGCGCGGGCGCCTGTCACATCACTTCGGGTGTAGCGGTCCATCAGCTCGCCCGCCTGGTCCTCGGCGCGATGCAGGAAGCTCCGCCACATTTCGTCAGTCATCGAGAAATCTCGCAGGAAGTCTTCGCTCCGGCCCGTCCACTCCTTTCGGAGAGCGGCCTCGTGTTGGTCGAACCAGCTCCTGCTGAAATCGAGATCGAGGCCCGAGCGGAATACCAGGTCAAAGACACTCATCAGCGAGTCGCCGGGTGTCAGGTGATCGGGGTGGATGCCTCGGCCACCGAGAACCTCCCTGCCGTGGACGGTGGTGAACGGTGATAGCGTGTCCGGACGTGGGCGGTTGGTCGGAGATTCGGCGCCGGCACCGAAATGCGTCGGAACGGCGCGGTCGAGGTCGTTCTGAATGGGTCGTCCGGAGGGCGTGTAGTACCGGGCGACGGTAAGGTGGAGCGCGCTTCCATCCGTAAACATGAACTGTCGCTGGACGAGCCCCTTGCCGAAAGTGGGACGTCCTACCACGAGCCCGCGATCGTTGTCCTGCACCGCACCGGCCAGAATCTCGCTGGCCGACGCCGAGTTTTGATTCACCAGCAGGATCACGGGCGTCGACTCGAGTGCTCCGCCGCCGGTCGCGACGTAGCGCTCGCTTTCGTCGGTGCGGCGACCCTGGGTTCGCACGATCTGGCTTCCGTCCGCCAGGATCTCATCGGACACGGCTACTGCGGCCTCGAGGATTCCACCCGGGTTGTCGCGGACGTCGATCAGCAGTCCGTCGAGCGCTCCCTCAACCAGGAGCTCCGAGACGGCCTTCGAGAATTCCTCTCCGGTGCCCGTGGTAAAACGCGACATCCGCACGTACGCCGTGTTGTCGTCCAGCCGGAAGGCGGCCTCGACCGATCGAATGGGTATAACCGCCCGCTCGATCGACACCTCGAACTCGCGGTGCAGCAGAGGCCGAAAGATCGTCAGCCTCACGGGCTCGCCGACTGATCCCCGGATCCGGCGCTGGATCGAAAGTGAGTGTTCTCCCACGCAGGACGAATCGTCGACGGCGACGATGCGGTCGCCCGCTCGCACGCCGGCCGACTCGCTGGGCCCGCCCGGGATGATGGAGACGACCCGTGCCGAATCCGAGACCATCTCGAACCAGATGCCGACGCCGCCGAACTCGCCTTCCAGCTCATCCTGTACCGGCCCGATAACGCGGGCGTCGATGTAGGTGGTGTACGGATCCAGCGTTCCGACCATTCCTTCTATCGCCGCCTGAGCGAGCTGCTCGCTCGACAGCTGCTCCACGTAGCGGTCGCGGATCAGGTCAAGCGCCTCCTCGACCTTCCGCGTCGGTGAGCGGTCGAACCCCGGCAGGCTGCCGCGGCTCATCAGGATGCCTACCACGGCGCCCACGAGGAACACCGCCAGGAGGCCCAGCACGATCTCGGTTCTTCGAATCCTCACGCCCTTTTGCTTTTGTTCGATGCCGACGTCACGCACACCCCGAACGCCAGAAGATCCAGGCTCATGGTAACCTGCGGGTGGTTCACGATATCGCGCCACGCCTCGCGCATGTCTCGCGACCAGCGGATGTCGTCGAAGACCATCACGCAGCGCTCGGCGGAGTGCGCCAGTATCTGCTCAAAGTACGCCCGGGTGGCTGCGCCGTCGTGGTGCCCGTCGACGTAGGCCATGTCAACGCGGCCTATTTCGCGGAGGACGTCTGGAAGCGTATCGGCAAAGGACCCTGTGACAAAACGAGCGTTCTTGAGGCCGAGGCGCGAGAAATTGATGCTGGCCACGCGCGAGAGGTCCTTGCCGCCCTCAAGCGTCACCAGGGATCCGTTCTCGTTCAGATCCAGCGCTGACGCCAGGTAGGCCGACGAGACGCCCAGGCAGGTGCCCAGCTCGAGACACGTGTCGGGTCGAATCTCTCGTGCCAGCACGTGCAGCGCCACGCCCTGGTGAGGCGGGACCGACGATGCTTCGACATCGGCCATCGTTCGCGTCACGCTCGCGCCCCCCGGCTTTCCGCCGCTACCGAGGTCGTGGTAGGTCAGCGTCGTCTCGTCGCGCGCCATCTGTCGGCGCAGACCCTCGATGCTGTCCCTCCAGAACATCTCGTCGCGTTCGAGCCGGTTCCGGAGTGCTCTTGCAATCGCCTGGCCGACGCTTGCCTCCAGCGCGTCTTTCGGTTCTGCGCGCCGGACAGACAGCCTTCCGGCGACCTGGTAGCCGAATCTGTGGGGCAGGTATCTAATCGCCGCCATGTGTGTGGGACTGGATGAGCGGTCGTCCCAAGTTAACACCGGCAGGGCACATCGAGGATTCCTCGCGCACGTCGTGTGCATCTGTAACCTCTTCCGCCGCGTATGCGTCTTTGTCGACGACAGAGATTGCGGCGGTCTCCCGCCGTCATCGACGGAGGCGTTTTGAAGCTTAGAGAATTCGAGCGTGTTGTCAGCGAGTCGCGCGACCGTCTGTACGGTTACGCGCTGTATTTCCTGGGCCGCCGGGAAGAAGCCGAGGACGTCGTTCAGGAGGTGTACATGAAGCTCTGGGAGCGTCGGCGAGATGTGGACGGAAGCCGGGTCGACGGATGGCTGGTAAGCGTGACGAGGAACGCGTGCCGGGACCGCCTGCGGCGACGGAAGGTCCGCTCGGCCGTGAACGTGGATTCGGATTTGCTGCCCGAGATCGCCGGCGACGAGCTGTCGCCCGAAGCGCAGGCGTCGGGGTCTCTGTTCGAGAATACCGTGCGCAGCGTTCTCTCACAGCTGCCGGATCCACAACGGAGCATCGTAATCCTCCGCGAGATCCAGGGCATGAGCTACAGGGAAATCGCGTCCGCGCTCGACCTGCCGATGACGTCGGTCAAGGTCTATTTGCACCGGGGGCGGAGAGCCCTTCGTGCCGAACTCAGCAAGGTGTTGCATCGTGAAGCCGTCTGATAATCACATTGACAGGGCGTGGGCCGACGAACGAGTCGAGGCGTACGCGGACGGGCTGCTTCCACGACGGGAGCGCAAGGTGTTCGAGTCGATGCTCCGATCGGATGCCGACCTCGCCCACCAGGTGGATCTGGCGAAACAGCTTCGCCGGACGCTCTCCGGGCTGCCGGCGCCGGCTTGTCCGGACGCGGCCGTCGAGCCCGTGCTCGCGAGGGCGAGGCGCGAGGACGCGCGCGAGCGAGAGCGAGTCCCCGTGAGCAGGTTCGGGAATTTCCGGCTGACGCCGGCGAGGGTGCTGGTGCCCGCGACGATCGTCCTCGCCGTCGTTGTCCCGCTGTGGGTGATCGACGGTGAGCGCAGCGAGCGCCCGCATGATCCGGCGGAGGTGCAGGCCGCGCTGGAGGAGGTGAAGCTGGCGCTGTCGTACGTGTCCCGCGCGGGGCGCGAGACCGGCAGCGCAATACGACACATGGCCGTCGACCAGGCACTCATCGGTCCGGTGAGGCGGGCCATCGACCGGGCGGATATAGGGTCTCGCAAGATCAACGAAACGGGAACGGCTGCGTCAAGCCGTGAAAGCAGAGGTACATCATGAAGAAGCAAGCGATCCTTTTGGGAGTGACGGCTCTCCTGGCCGTGACAGTGGCCACGGCGCAGGATGATCTCCGCAGTCAGCCCGGCTATGTCGATCTGGATGCGATGGAGACCTGGTTCGGCGAAGAGCCGTTTCTATTTGTGTCCGTCAAGGGTGTCCTGCTGGAGCTCGTCGCGGAAGCGTCCGCCATCGAAGATCCCGATCTGGCGGACCTACTCAGGAGACTGAAGGCGGTGCAGGTGCGAGGCTACAAGAGCGGCCGCGTGGACATGAAGGCGATGCGGAGTCGCGCTTCAAGCTTCACGCGCGATCTGGAGAAGAAGGGCTGGGAGCCGGCCGTGCGCGTACGCGACGAAGAAGAACAGGTCGACCTGCTCATGCGGCCCAACGGCAACGCGATCGCCGGGCTGATGATCGTGGTGGCGAACGGTGACAAAGAAGCGGTCTTCGTGAACATCGTGGGCGATATCGATCCGTCCCAGGTGGCGAGGCTGGGACGCAAGTTCGACATCAAAGAGCTCGAAAGAGACTGGTAGCAGACGTGCAAGCACACATCCGGCGTTTGCGCCTCATTGCGATTTTGTTGGTGACCGCGACGGTCGCGGGCGGGTGCATCTACTCGAGGGAGATATCCCACACGCGGCGCATCATAGAGGAAGAGCTGCCCGGAAGCCGGTTTGATCGGCAGTTTGTTCTGAGCATCGGCTCGCGGACGCTGCGCACGGCGGGGTGGATAACGTCGTTGCTGCCGGACGAGGACGTCGACGAGGTCCGCCGCTACCTCGACGACGTGGACCACATCAAGGTCGGCATCTACGAAACCGAGGCCCTTCCGGACGACGGCTTCTCGGGCCCCCCGATGCTATCGAGGATGATCCAGCGCGGCTGGGAAGTGGCGGTACGCGTCCGCGACGAGCAGGACCGGGTGTGGCTGATGTACCGCGCCAGCCGCAGTCGTATCCGCGATCTGTTCGTGATCGTCCTGAACGAGGACCAGCTCGTCATCGCGCGCGTGGAGGGGCATCTCGACCGCATCCTGCAGCGGGCGATGGTGGACTACCGTCCGTTCACACGACTTGCCCGCCGCGACAGCCGGTAGGGTTCCGCGCTGCATTTTCGGGCAAAGAGAAACCGGGGCCTGTACCTTTCGTAAGGGCGACGGTCCTCAAACTTCTCGATCAGTATCGCGGTGGACACTATATGCGAAGCAAGGGCACAATCACACTGGTAGTCGTCATTCTTCTCGTCGGGATGGCGGGATGCGCGAGCTGCGGCACGTACAACCAGCTCGTTTCGTTGGACGAGGGCGTCGAGGCTTCGTGGGCCAACGTCGAGACGCAGTACCAGCGACGCGCCGATCTCATTCCCAACCTCGTCGCCACGGTCAAGGGCGCAGCCGACTTCGAGCAGGAGACGCTGGAGTCGGTCACCGCGGCCCGGACGCGTGCGACGTCCATCACGATAACGGCGGACGACCTGGGCGATCCCGAAAAAATGCAGCAGTACATGGCGGCGCAGCAGCAACTCGGGCAGTCGCTCGGTCGGCTGCTGGCGATCGCCGAGAACTACCCGCAGCTGCGGGCCACCGAGGCGTTCCGTGACCTCCAGGCGCAGCTCGAGGGTACAGAGAACCGAATCAACGTGGCGCGCCGGGACTACAACGGCTCCGTACAGAGCTACAACACGGCGGTGCGTCGTTTCCCCGCCAATCTGATCGCGGGCATGTTCGGGTTTGACCGACGCACGCCGTTCGAGGCGGAGGCTGGCGCGGAGGCGGTTCCGCAGGTCAACTTCGGCTCGTGACAGTTTCCGTTCGCGCGACGCTGACTCGTCGACTCCGACTCTTTGCCGTCTTTGCGGTGGGGCTTCTGGTTGCCGCACCGGTCCGGGCCCAGTCCGTGGAGGTCATCCCTCCTTCGGGCCGGTGGGTCACCGACCAGGGTGAGTTCCTGGCACCGGCCGAGGAGACCTCCCTGAGCCGGCGCCTGGCGCAGTACGCTGACTCGACGTCGACGCAGATCGTGATCGTGACGTTGCAGTCGCTGGACGGGGCGGCGGCGTCCGACTACGCCGTCGAGCTGGGACGGCGGTGGGGGGTAGGCCAGGCGGGCTACAACAACGGAGTCGTCATCCTGGTGTCGCGCGAGGACCGCCAGATGTTCATCGCGACCGGCTACGGCCTCGAGGGGGCGATTCCCGACGCAGTGGCGAGCCGCATCTACCGCGACATACTGGTGCCGAACTTTCGCCAGAGCAGGTTCTACGACGGGCTGTCGCAGGCGGTCGACGCGCTGATCCTTGCTGCGACGGGAGAGTACGTCGCGCCGGCGAAGGACGGCGGACCGGACATCGACCTCGCACTGATCGTGGTACTCGTCATACTCGTCGTGTTCATCGTGATCGCGCTGCGCGACTCGCAGGGGGGCGATGACACGACCGGCTTCGAGCCTCCCTCACGGCGCCGTCGTCGGCACTACGGAGATCCTCCGATCATCATCTGGGGCGGCCCGGGCTCGGGCCGGCGGGGCGGCGGAATGGGAGGTGGCGGCTTCGGCGGCTTCGGAGGAGGCGGCTTCGGCGGCTTCGGTGGAGGCGGAGGCAGCTTCGGCGGCGGTGGCGCAGGTGGCGGCTGGTAGCGCCGCTAGAATGTGTACGTGTGGCGGAGTCGAATGAATCGCTCCGCGTACTGATTCGTCGCGCTGTCGTCCTCGCTGTAGTCGTTGTAGCCCGCCTGGAGCTCGACGCGCATGTCGTGCTGGAGGTTCAGGGACGACGTGAGCATCAGGCCGAACCGATCCGACGCCGGGGTCAGGCTGGTGGCTCCGGAACGCGTATTGCGCACGGTCACGGCGACCTCGGCGGCATTCCGGTAGAACCGGTAGCCGACGGTTGCGGCGGCCGTCGTCCACCGCTGCCGGCCCAGCTCGCCGGCATAGTTGACGACAAGATGGGTCAGCTGAACGTCCGAGCGGAAGGAGCCGGGCCAGGTCTCGCCCGCGCCGATCGTGAAGGCGTGGGTCGTGTTGTCGAAGAGGCTGTTGACGCGGTCGCGCCGCGCAGTCCGCGTGTAGTGCAGGCGCCCCGCGTGACGGACCTCACCTGTTCGGAGGACCTGCGTCCCGCCGAGGGTGATTGTGGAGACGCGCATGTCGGACGCCAGGAACTGCTCGTTGCTCTCTCCTCGCTGTCTCCACTGCATCCTGAGGCCGGACGTTATCCGCGGAAGGCCGGGCCGGATCGAAACGTTCAGGCGGGCCTCGGCGAGGTTGGCCCTCAGCTCCAGCCGCTTGCCGCCGTCCGGCAGGGACTGATAGTTCTGGTACCGTACGAACCCGCTGACTTTGCCCTGCTCGAGTCGGAACCGGTCCGAAAGCGTGATGGTGCGCCGGTCCGCCTGCAGAAACGGGTTGGCGGCCGAGAAGTAGGCGCTGCCCACCGTGCGGATTTCCGCCGAGATGGAGTGGCCGGGGACGCTGACGCGGGTGTTCGCGTACCAGGCGGTCGATGTCAGCTTGTCCGGACGGAGCGGGACGGTCGACGGGTTGAGGGTGATCAACCAGTCCAGATCCCTCGGATCGAACGGGATGTCGGTGTCGAAGACGGAGTCGATCTCGGCCTTGGTGGACACGCCCCGCGAGATGTCGTTGGTGGTCAGGCTGATGGCCGCGCCGCTCTGGAAGCGAATCATGCCGCGCAGGAAGCGAGCCGTCACGTCGCTGCCCAGCACGACGTTCTCGAGCGGGCTCTGGCCGAAGGTGATGGAGCTGGTGTCGTCGCGGGCCTTCAGACCGGAGATCTCGAAAAGCATCGTGCTCGGCTGACCGAAGCCGAGCTTGACGGCCGTGACGTTTCTCTGGAACGTTCCCGGCAGCTCGCGGACGGGCTCACCCGGAGGGGTGTCGAGGACGCGGGACTCGAGTCCTCGGCGCAGCCGCCCGGTCGTGACCTCGGCATGAAAGACGCTGGCGTGAAACTCGCCGTGGAAGCCCCTCGTCCTCGCGCCGTTCATCAGGAGCGGGGAGATGCGCGGGTTGCGGTCTCCCGCGTAGAGTGCAAACATCGGTCCCTCGACGCCGAGCGAAAAGCGGTTCCTCGGCTGGGCGATGGACGACTCGTCGGTCGTCAGGTACAGGTTCACCGGGAATCGGAACGCGCCGTACTCTCCCTGCACGTCGGCCCGCACCGCGTAGCTCCGGACGGGCTCCTGTCGAAGCTCGCGAAGTCCCGAGATGTCCGAGTTCCGCGTATCGATCAGCGTCTTTCCTGAAAAATCTGCGTGTCGTCGCCTGGCGGGGGAGGCCGAGCCGGCCGCGCCGCTGCCCTCGACGACGAAGTGCCAGGCGAGGTCCGGGAGACGGCTGCCGGTGAGCAGCCTGCCCGTGACGAGGATCTCGTGTCGGCCGGGTCCGAGCCGGCTCGAATGAAGGAGTCGTATCGACTCCGTCGAAATCTTGGCTCCTTCCGTCAGATTCTGACCATCGACGAAGACTTCAACGGAGCTCTCGTCGAGGGCCCCTCGCTCCACAGCCACGTAGACGAACAACTGGCCGTCGTCGATCAGCTGAGCGGGGGTCGGGCTCTGTACGTACCAGCCGGCATCCTGCGCGCGGGTGGCCGTCACCCCGAACACGAACAGGAGCGAGGCGGCAAGGACGCTTCGGTAGGTATGGGAGATTGACTTCATGGGGGGCAGGGGTGGGCCTGCGCGAAGCTCGTGTCCTCAGTCGTTGCGCATTTCCGTCTGGTCAGGTTCAGGTGCCGACGAGCGGCTATTCTGTTACGAGCAGCGACTGTTGGCTCACAGGGCGGACGCCGCCGGCCTTCCCGATCTGGCTTATGAGTATGTCATAGCGCCATCCGGGCGTGAACGTGGAGACGTCGACCACCCACTTATTCTCGGTGAGTTCAACGGATTCTAAAACCTTGCCGCCCTCCGAGTCAAAGATCTCTATCCGGTAGACGGAGTCGGACAGATCTTTCTGCCCCGGCCATGTGAACTGGAGCTCGCCGGCGCCGGCCGGCAGCAGGATCACGGGCCTCGGGTCGACCTCGGCCGGCTCACCGTTGACGCTGCTTCGGACCTTGTCGTCGAAGCTCGTCTGAATCGGTGACACGCCCGGCAGAGGAATAACGGTCTTGGATGAGGGCAGAAAGAGGAGCATCACCACGACGCCCATGGCGAAGGCGAGGGCGGGCTGCGTCCAGCGCATCCCGATCAGGTTTTCGAGGCCATCGAGGATCTGCTGCCCGAGCCTCGCCACGCCGAGCGACTGCGAGTGGCTGGGGACCGGCACCTTGATGGCCTCCGATACGGAAGCCGGTGCGCGCAGCGGTTGCGGCACCGTGCCTGCCAGCTCTTTCTCGAGCGAAGAAAAACGTGAGTAGCAGTCGTGACACGAGGCCATGTGTTCCGTGACCTGGCCGCGCTGCTCACCGGTCAGGCCGTTGTCGATGTATGCGGCGAGGACGACCTCCTGTACGTGGCCGTCGTCGGTCGGCTCGTCGTCGTCCCGCGAGCCGGTGAGATTCGATACCATCCAGTGGCGCCCGGACGTGCGGAGCGCGCGCATGCGCTCCAGCTCTTCTCGGCACGAGTTGCAGTAGACGACGTGTGCGGCGACGGCTTTCCGGACGGCCGGTTCGAACCCTCCCTGCAGATACCTGGAGATGTCTCCGAAGGACATCTGGGCGATCGGACAGGACGAGTCCTGATGCTGTGTTTCCATACCCATGTTCTTACCCATGCGCGAGGCGAGAGGCGCTCGTTGAATTGTGTGATATGCCCATGTTTTTGAGTAGCGCCTTCAGCCCCTTCGACGAGACCGTGTTGTCGATCGCATCTTCTTCGAGCCAGCTACGGGCGTCGTCGAGGACGCCGCGGTGGCTGGACTGCAGCTGAGTGCCTACGTCCTTCAGGATATGGTCGACGGACTGGTAGATCGTATGGATCGTCGTCTTGCCTGACCGGGGCGAGACCGGCAGGCTGAGCTTGAGCTCTTTGACCCGAGCGAGTATGACCTTGGCGTCGAGCTCCTCGTCGAATACCATGTCGAGAAGGATTTTGTGTTGTTCTGGCTGTTCCCTGATCACGTCGCAGACGGCTTCCCAGATCCGCTCCACCGTTTGCCGAAGCGGAATGGGCTGCGAGGTGCCTGCTTCGTCCCCATAGCCGAGATCTTCGAGCGAGCCCTCGGGACTGCGGAGGATGAGGTGCAGGTTGCCGTTGGCCATGAGCGCGTGCGTGATCCGCTCCTGCGCGATCGTGACGTCTTCAGGGCTGATGCCCGTGTGACGTGCGATCGACTCGGTAGGCCGCTGCATCACCATCTGCCGGTAGACGCGCTGGTCGCCTTTGTCCAGGCGTTTGATTTCTTCCGGCAGCGTGATCTGGTCTACCCGCAGCTTGCGCTTGTGGCGTATCCAGTCCGTCCGCAGATTGCCGTGCAATACGGAAGCGACGAACGTTTCGAGCTTCGAGCGACCGTCGTAATGCTTCAGCTTGCCGGTGCCCTTTTTAGGGTTGTGGAAGTACTCGAAGATGAAGGCGTAAATCTCGAGTCCTTCGTCACAGCCGGGCCTTTCGTCGTACGTCGGCTTTACGGAGTTGGCCGCAAGGGCGTGAAACACGCAGAAGACGGCCGCCTTGTTGTGCGGGCACGCTTCGTTGCAGAGCTGCCATGACCTTCGCCAGATTCTGTCAGAGAACGCGTCCACGAACCGGTTCCACGCATGCGCATCACCGCTCAAGATGCGTTGGACCCACTTCAGATCCTCCGCATGAGGTATGCGACCGGTGGACATCGGCGGTTCGTGTACGTGGTTAGAAGGACGGATTACGTGTTCTCTTTAAGAAAATCGCGATCGTCGGGTCAATTCTGCTAGTTTGCGAGGGCTTCCACGAGGGCGTCGAGGTCAACCTGGCCCCAGCCGTACCGCACGTTCTTTCCGGGCGTGCCGGATGGCTGTACGGCGAAACGGCGGACGAAGTCGTAGGCCTCATCGACGGTCCAGGCGGGGTATCTCGAGCGCACGAGTGCCATCGCTGCGGCGACGCGGGGTGCGGCGAACGAGGTTCCGCGGATGCGGCCCGAGCCAAACTCTACAGACCCGTTGGCCGAGAAGTCCGGCCGGATGCGCCCGTCGTTTGTCGGACCCTGCGAGCTGTGCGCCAGATCGTTGGCACCCACCGGAATGACGGATCTGGAGTCTGTCGTGGCGATGCCGCTGGCCAGGCTGCTGGCCGCTACGGGCCCCGGCAGCGCACCCTCCGGAGGCGGAGAGACATAAAGCTCGAAGTCCGTGCCGCGGCTCGCCGGGTCCACCGTGCCTCGTTTGCGGTACACCTTGAGGTAGTAGGAGCGTGTACCGGGGTAGATGGGTCTGAACGCGCGGATGCGCTCCACGGGCTGCGCGTATTCGGTGGGACCCTGCGTGCTCCGGGATGCGTATGGCCGACCGCGCCGGTCCAGCAGAAGCTCGCCGGCGGCGTTGTAGAGCTCGACATCGAGGTCCACGCGCGGATCGCCTCCCCAGTCGTTCCAGCTAAGGAGGAAGTTGTAAAAACGGCCGTTCGCGAGCTGGAGCTCCAGCATCTCGACGGATGGATCGAAGTCGTGGATTCCGTCGTCGTCGGGGTCCCCGTAGGTCGCCTGCCAGTGGCTCTCGGCGAAGTTTCCGGCGGCCGCTACCAGCGGCGTCTTGTCGCCGAGCAGCTGCGCGATGCGCCTCGAGAAGTAGGAGGAGCCGTCGTAGTGATCATACGCGTTCGCCCAAGAGACGGAGCACGTGATGACCTTGACGCCGAGCTCGTGAACGGCGTAGTCGAGCGCGCGGTGAAACTCCGGCTCCGTGTCGAAATTGATCATGTGCACCGTGGCGTTCGGCGGGAGGTACTCGCCGAATGCTCTGACCACGGCTGAAGCGTGACGGGAATCGGCGGTGCCGGACCCCTCGATCCGCTCGTCGGCACGGAAGGAGTGAAAGCGGACGTCCACGTTCGGAAGGAGCCGATTGATTTCCTCAGGCTCGAAGCCGAACTCGAAGACGGCGATGTTGACGGCCGCGAAACGGGAATCGTGCGTCACCCGCGGCGACACCGGCGAAAGCGCCACTTGAGCTCTGCCCTCGGCTACGTCGGGGGCAGCCAGGAAGATGTGCGGTGCAGGCAGCGAAACGAGGTTGATCAGGTCTAGCGTCGCCAGCGCCGAAAGGTTGCGGTAGGGGATCGAGACCTGAATCCACGGTCCCTCAACCAGCTCCAGGTACGCGCCGACGCTCTCGAGCGCATCGAGTGTCGCCAGGTCCACGAACTCGGACCGGGACCGGATCAGCACGCGCACGCTAGTCGAGTCGCGATTCTCAGCACGGGCGTCCTCGAGTTCACGCTGCAGCTCGTAGGAGAGCTTGCCCTCGAACTCAGTCGTGAACGAGGTGGGCTCCGACACTGCGACGGGCGATTTCGCAGAGTCGAGGGCCGCCACCTGGAAGTGGTAGTTGGTCAGGTCTTCGAGCGGAGGCTCGTCCGCCGGATAGGAGGCGGAGCTGCCTCTGACTTCCTTCTCCCAGATGGGAAGTCCGGTTTCAAAACTGTCTCCGCCTTTCCGCAGACTGAGCCGATACGCCGCCACTGAGCCGGAATCGGCCGGCGTGTAGAGCCACGCGAAGGACGGCTCCGACTCCAGGACCACCTGGTCGCTTCCGGGGAAGAGTATGAGTGGTGCGGAGGCTGACGCCCGGGCGACCTCGTCGGTCTCGGAGCCGGGTCCCACGATCTCTACCGTCGCGAAGTCCTCGTTGTCGCCGAATCGGGCTACGACGGCTGTATAGCCGGGCTGGTCGCCCGCCGTAAAGGCCCCGTTCTCGTCCACCGAGCCCATGTAGGCGGGGACGACCCGCCACTCAGGCAGCCGATCGTACACCGGCATGTCGTTGACGTCCTCGACGGACACCTCGAAGAAAGCGGTCTCGCCGGGACTCACGATGGCTTCCTGCGGCTCGACGCGGACGGTTACGGCCTGCGACGCGGCCTCGTCATCTTCCTCAGCGAGGGGGTTGTCTATGCCCTCCACGAGGAACCAGCGCAGTTCGCTCGGGAAGCGTTCGTCGCCGCCGGACGTCGTGCTGACGGCCTCGATCTGCCATGCGTAGCGCCGGCCGGAGACGAGCTCCTCGGCCGAATTCGGATACACGAACGTGCCGGGTGGCACGTCAGAAGCCTCGTAAACGGGAAGACTTGACACGATGTCCTCCGCAGAATTCTGCCCGGGCCGAACCTCGTAGAGTGCGAAATCGAAACGCGTCGCATCGGAGAACCACTGGAATATGGGGTACGGGATGCCCAGGGGCTCCGGGTCCTGGTCCAGCGGCGTCCCGGGACCCACGAGCTCGATCTGCGTACCCGAGTTCGTCGTGGTTATGACGGCCGTATCGGTACCGAGCTCGCCGCCGGTCTCGATGTCGATGACCCGCAGAGTGAAGTAGTAGTCGTCGGGTGGCAGGAGCCCCCTTTCTGTGGCCAGGTCCAGCACCTCCGAGCTCGTGTCGGAGAGCTCGTACGTTTCGAAGTCCTGGTTGGTGACGACCACCGACTCGCCGGGCCGAAGGGCGCCGTAGTTGAGTCTCGCGGTTCCGAGGAATCCGAACGACTGAGATTCCACGTCCATCTCGATGCGAATTCGGGCCGCAGAAGCGCCTGCCGTCACGTAGATGCGAAGCACGACGGGCGAATTCGACGGTCGAATCGGGTCGAAATCGCCAAGTCTGAGGGTCTCGACCGGCAGCACCTCGATTCGGGCCACCAGGTCGCCGGTCTGGGCGAGCGCTGCGGAGTAGGAGCCAATAAGGCTAAAAACGGCCAACAGGGCTCCAAAACGCGCTTTTCGGAGCAGCATAGAGATCACGGCATTGAAAGATGTGACGGCGTACCGACGTTGCCCATTATTATCGACGATTGCCGGGCCATGTTTAGGAGTACGGTTGTCGGACCACGATCCTCGGACCCGTGCGGGTGGAACGCAGGGCTCGGCGTCCCGGCGGGGTGCGGGCCACTCAGGGCACCGCCGAAACGCGATACTCTCGCAGTAGTTTACGATCTGAGCCAACCTAAGGACAGATTTGCAGGGATGTGGACCGGGTAGACCGATTGCTGGAGTTCCTTAAGGACGATCCGGCAGACTCCTTTACGCGATTCGCGCTCGCGATGGAATTCATGAAGTCGGGGGACGACGAGCGGGCGCTCGAGGCGTTCGAAAAAATCGTGGAACAGGATCCGCAGTACGTAGGAACGTACTACCATCTCGCGGCGCTGCGCCTGCGGATGGGTCGCCGGCACGAGGCTCTCGAGACGTATCGGGCGGGAATCGAGGTTGCGGATGCGCTCCGCGACACACACGCCCGAGCCGAGCTGCAGACGGCTCTGCTCGAAGCGGAGGGGATCGGCTTTGACGAAGAGTAGGACCTTCAAGACACTGCTGCTGGCGGTGCTGCTGGCCGCCGCCCCGCACGGCAGGAACGCCTGGAGCCAGGATGCTGAGCCCGACCCGACTGAGTACGTCGTCCGGGCGGGGGATACGCTGTTCAGCATCGCCCGCCGGTTCGGAACGACGGTCGACGCAATCAAAGCCTCCAACGCCCTGACGGGCGACGCGATTCAGGCGGGGCAGAGCC
>JBFGEP010000003.1:0-19141 GCA_041580055.1 Rhodothermales bacterium
GTTCGGCCATTTTCGGAGTCGGGACGAATTGGAGCCGGCAGAGTCCGCCAAATTTGGACGCGCAGGGGGTTTTGGCTAATTTTGAAAGTTCATTCAAGTCTCTCAAAACGGCACATCTGTTCCCCGCCGCGCGAGACGACCCACTGACTTTTCGCCTACTTTCAAGTACAGCGGCTGACCAAACAGCACACACAGGAATGTCCGATCCAGTGACTGATAGAGTCCTCGCTCTCATCGCAGAGTATGCGGGGACGGAAGCAAGCGAGATCGATCTGGACACTTCGTTCGAAGAGCTCGGCGTCGACTCCTTGGACGGTCTCACCATCATGTCGGAGCTCGAGGAGGAATTCGACGTCGCTCTGCCCAGCGAGGAAGTCCTGAGCATGACGATGGTCCGACAGGCCGTCGAGAGCTTCCAAAAGCGACTCGCGAACCGGGCCGGCGAAAACGGCACCTCTGAATCTGAGGGTTCATGAGCCGTCGACGTGTTGTGGTCACAGGCGTCGGGGCCGTCTCAGCCCTGGGGCACGACGCCCGCGACTTCTGGGAAGCACTGACCGCAGGCCGGTCGGGCATAGGTCCGATCCAGCTCGTCGACCCTGCAGCGCTGCGTTTCGCGAACGGGGCGGAAGTCCGGGACTTCAGGCCCGAGGAGCACTTCGAGCGGAAACGGCTGGCCCAGTTTGATCGATTCTGCCAGTTCGCCGTCTTCTCGGCGCGAGAAGCGGTGCAAGCCTCGGGAATAGAGTGGAACGACGAGTCGCGCGTCAGGACCGGCGTGGTCACCGGGTCGAGCGTCGGCGGCCAGGACACCACCGACGAGACGTTCCATCAAATCTACGCCGAGCAGCGGAAGCGCACGGCGCCGCTCGTCATCCCCCGGGTGATGCCGAACGCCTCGGCCAGCCAGATCTCTATCGAGTTCGAGCTGATGGGCCCGTCGTTCACCTTGTCGACCGCCTGCTCCTCGGGCAACCATGCGATCGGCCACGCTTTCTGGATGATCCGGAGCGGCCTCATCGACGCGGCCGTCACCGGCGGAAGCGAGGCTCCGTTCAGCTACGTCAACCTGAAGTCGTGGGAGGCGCTGCGCGTCGTCGCGCCGGACACGTGCCGGCCCTTCTGCAAGCAGCGCCAGGGTATGGTGCTCGGAGAGGGTGGCGCGATGATGGTGCTGGAGACGGAAGAGTCGGCCACCGACCGCGGGGCACCGATCCTCGCGGAGGTGGTGGGCTTCGGCATGTCCGCGGACGCGCATCATCTGACACATCCCTCCGACGATGGAGCCGCCCGCGCCATGCGAGCCGCTCTTGACGACGGGAGCATCGACGCGTCCGAAGTCGGCTACGTGAGCGCCCACGGCACGGGTACCCCCGCGAACGATCCGATGGAGACCCGCGCCATTCGCAACGTTCTGGGTGCGCACGCCGACGAGATCCCGGTCAGCTCAACGAAATCGATGCACGGCCACGCCCTCGGAGCCTCAAGCGCCCTCGAAGGTGTCGCCACCGTGCTTGCCCTTCATCACGGCGTCCTGCCGCCGACGGCCAACTTCATCGACCCGGACCCGGAGTGCGATCTGGACGTCATCCCCAACGAGGCGCGGGAACGGCAGGTCGACGTGGCGATCTCGAACTCCTTCGCGTTCGGCGGCCTGAACGCGGCCCTGGTGTTTCGCCGCTGGAAATGAGCGCCGCTAGGCACCGTGCCAGCGGAGCAGGCTCGAACCCCAGCCCCAGGTCGCACCCTCGATGGAGGACAGCAGGATGAGGTCCCCCTTCTCGATCTTTCCGTCTTCGTACAGCTCGTTCAGTGCGACGTACACCGCAGCCGATGGAATATTGCCGACGTCCGAGAAGTTCGTGAAGACCTTCTCGCGGACGTGGTCCAGGATCCCGGAGTGCTCGGCCGACTCGGCCAGCTCGTCTGTGCGGAAGTAGTTGAAGTTCGCCGCGGCGGGGACGATGAACTTGACATCCTCGATTGGAACGCCAACCTCCTCAAGCGTACGCCGGATCAGCTCGATGAAGTAGGGCTTGCCCTGCATGGCCATCCGCGAGAAGTCGTGCTGCCAGTGCTGCAGGCCCTCGCGAAGCGTCTCGGCGTTGAAGGGCAGCGTGCTGCCGCCCGCCTCGCGGTGAAAGGCCGTCTCGGCGTCGCCCTCCGTTCCGCTGCGTGTGTACAGCACTCCTTCGAGGTCAGCGTCGTCGTCCGACGATGCGAGCACTAGGGCTCCGGCGCCGTCGCCGAGTGCGGCCCGGAGGAGCATGTCATAGCGCCCGATCTTGTCGGTCGTGATGTTTTCGGCTCGACCGGAGGTGGACACCAGCTCGACGCCCACCAGCAGCGCGTTGCGAAACAGGCCGGACCGGATGCCGCCCGTCGCGAGCGTGATCGCCTGCTGCACTCCGGTACAGGCCCCCCACAGGTCGTAGGTCGCGCAGCCGGCGTTGCCCAGCTTGCGGCGGATCTCCTTGGCCAGGCCGGCCCTCAGGTACGGAGGTGTGGTCGTGGTCGTGATGATCAGATCGACGTCGGCGCCCGCCACACCGGAACGCTCGAGTGCCTGCCGCGCCGCGTTGAACGCCATGGTCGGACTGTCCTCGAGCAACTCGCCGGACCCTTTTTCCAGCGCGTAATGGCGATACTTGACACCGGCATACTTCTCGACGATGCGGTAGAATTTCCTGAGGTCCACGCCCGGTATCTCGCCCAGGTAGCTGTCGATTTCTTCGACGGCCACACGATCGCCCGGCAGGTAGGCGCCTACTCCTTTGACGAGAACTCCTTGGGTCGGCATGGGGGGTCGTTTTGTGTGGTCTGGTGGCTTCGACGGGGTGGCCGGTGCGCGGCGGGTGAGCCCGGTGCTCGGGGCCGGGAAGATATCAAGCGGTCCGCACGGGGTTCAACGGCTACACGCAGTTTTTGAAATTACGGAGCCTGTGGCCCTCCCAGGGGAATGAACGCGATCTTCAACGCCGGCGAGAAACCCACAAAACCGGTGTCCGTTGCACGCTTCTTGCAGTGGGAGTACCTTTAAGATCCTGCGCGAATTGCCCATTATTAGACTGGAGGGTTTAACGAATGCCGTGCGGCCGAAAAAGAAAGCGCCACAAGATCGCTACCCATAAGCGGAAGAAGCGTCTCCGCAAGAATCGACACAAGAAGAAGAACAAGTAGGCCGGTAGCAGTGACGCCCGGGGGCTTCAGCAGTTTCGCTTCCAGCACAGCCGTCACTCTTACCACCTGGCCGGAGAGCTCGAACCCATGAAAAAGGATTCCGTCGGCAAGGTTGTTCGTGCAGGCACCTGGGGTGTTCTTCTTGGTGGCGCCGCCGGTTTTGCGCTCGGTCTGCTTCTGGCTCCTGAGGAAGGGCAGAAGATCAGGCGCCGCCTCGCGTTCCATCTCGAGCAGTTGTCGCGACAGATCGGCACGTTCATCGAGCAGGTCACCTCGGACGATGACGGTAGCGCCGCCCGTCGGGAGGGCAAGGAGCTGGTGGAGGACGCGAAACAGCGCGCACAAAAAATCCGGGCGGACATAGACGCGCTTCTCGGCGAGGTGCAGAAAGGCCGTTCCTCGCGCAGCACCGCGTCCACGGGCTGACCGGCTCGAGGAACCTGGCTTCGCCCAGCCCTGCTGACCCTGCATGGCCGATTTCACCATTTTGATGTCTCCGTCCGCGGAGAAGTCGTCCGGCGGGAATCCGTTCGCGCCGGACATGTTCGATTACCGGTCCTCGAACACGTTCAACTACTTCCACGAGCTCAACCCGGAGCGCCGGTACCTGATCTCACTCCTGCAGGACCGGATCGAGGCGGGGGACGACCTTGCCAGGCTGCTCGGCATCGAGACGGACGATTTCGAACGAACCGCCGACGCGAACCTCGACCTGTTCAGCGCGCCGCTCATGTCCGCGCTCGATCGCTTCAGTCCGGGCGTGCTGTACGCATCCATGAACTTCCAGGCGCTGCCCACCGGAGCGCAGCGTCGGCTCCTCGAGAACGGCGTTATTTTTTCGGAGCTCTTCGGGCTGCTTCGCCCGGACGACCTTATCCCCGAGTACCACCTGTCGATGGATGCCGACCTGCCGGGGATATCCAGCCTGAAGGACTACTGGAGAGACTCAATCAGTCCGTTGCTCAACGAGCGCGTGCGCGGCAAGGTGGTCTGGAACCTACTGCCCGACTCACTTGAGGATGGCTGGACCGATGAACATGCCTACAGTGAGATGTTTCGGGTTCGATTCGCGCGAATCCGCAAGGGCGTAAAGACCTTTCAGGATCAGGACTCGCTGGCGGGCCAGTTCATCAACTTCGTCGTGCGCGAGGCAGCCGAGGATCTCGAAATGATCCGCACGTGGAAACACCCCGACGGCTACAAGTTTCACGCGGACTCGGAGGAGTACGACGAGGAGACGAAGATCCGGCAGGTCCTTTTTTACAAGCGGTAGCCTTCGGGACGGAGAATCACGGCGTCCATGCAGAAGCCGGTAGTCATCGGTATCGCAGGGGGTTCGGGCTCGGGAAAGTCGACCGTGCTGCAGCAGATCATTGCGGCCTTCGGCAGCGACCGGATCGCCGTGCTGGATCACGACTCCTACTACTTCGACCTGCGACATCTCCCCAACGACCACCGCACCGGAATAAACTTCGACCACCCCGACGCTCTCGACACGGCGCTCATGTGCACTCACCTCGAGGAGCTGATCGACGGGAAGGTTGCGCAAAAACCGATCTACGACTTCAACGAGCACGTACGCTCCGAGCGCACGACACCCGTCGAGTCGAGGCCGGTCGTGATCGTCGAGGGCATCCTCGTTCTCGCCGAAAAGTGCCTCTACGAGAAGATGGACATCCGCATCTTCGTGGACGCGGCGCCGGACGTTCGGCTGATGAGAAGAGTGCGTCGCGACATGGTGGAGCGAGGACGTTCCATCGATTCCATACTCGCGCAGTACGAGCGCTCCGTTCGCCCGATGCACATCCAGTTCGTGGAGCCGTCGAAGATGCGGGCGGACATTATCATCCCGAGGGGCGGTCACAACAGCGTCGCCATCGAGATGGTTCTTGCCCGGATCGACGTCCTGCTGAAGGCCGCTGAGCGGCATCCGGCGCGTCCGCCGGAAGCGGGTACCTAGGTCGGGTTGAGGGACATGAGGTAGTTGACTCCGCGCAGCACGAGTTGCGGGTCCCGCCGACCCACCAGGGCGATCTTCTCCATCAGCAATTCCGACCACCCGCCCGTTACGACCACCGTCGGCTGACGGCCCAGCTCGTCCACCACTCGAAGAAGCAGCCCGCGGACGGCGTCCACGAACCCAAGCATGATGCCGGCTCCGATGGCTTCCGCTGTTGTTCGCGAGATGGCTCGCCCGGGCCAGGTGAGCTCCACATCCGGGAGCTGGGCGGTTCCGGAATCCATCGCCCGGCGCAGCAGCTCAGGTCCCGGCAGAATCGGCCCGCCGAGGAATCGTCCTTCGTCCACCACGTCGACGGTTGTCGCGGTTCCGGCGTCCACGACGACGAGGGGCGGCACGCCAGTCTCATCCGATGCCCTGCCGGCGCAGGCTCCGGCGGCGGCCGCAATCCGATCCACACCCAGAGTCGCCGGCGTCTCGTAAGCGAGCTCGAACGGCAGGCGGACGTCCGGCCCCACGCGGAACAGGCCCACCTTTCCCGACCTGGCCAGCAGTTCCGACACCGCCCCGCTCACGGCAGGGACCACGCTCGAGAACCCGACACGGCTGGCGCCCGACTCGTGGATGCGTCGCACGAGCCGCTCCGCCACCGCCGACTCGCCGATCTCGAGCGGCTCGCGAAATGTCGCACTGAGCTCGTCCGATTCGAAGAGCCCGCCCTTGGCCGCACTGTTGCCTATGTCAAGAGCGCAGATCATGTCGACGTATTCAACAGCTCACCGGCGAGTGAGACTTCTCCCGCGTGAAACCGATCCCTTCGGCCGTCCTCGAGCTCCAGCTCGAGCGCCCCGTCGCTCGCAACCCCAACAATACGGCCTTCGCTCACGGACTGCCTGCCCCGGAACCGAATCTCGACCCGCTGGCCTACTCCCACAAGCCGCGCGACAAAAGCTCTGTGCAACGCGGCCCCTTCGTCGCTCCCGATGGATCTGTAATGCGTCTCGAGAGAGGTGAGGACTCCCGTAACGACCTCCTCGCGGTCGAGCGTCCGGCCGATCTCTGTCAACAGCGAGGTGGCCGTGTGGCGAAGCCCGGCAGGAAACTGTGTCTGGTTGACGTTGACGCCGATCCCGAGGATCACGAACCGCGGGGGTGACGACGCGTCGCCGTCGATCGCCGACTCAAGCAGCATTCCGGACACCTTCCGTCCACGGATCAGTACATCGTTGGGCCACTTGATCTGCGCCGAAACACCCGCCACGGATTCGATGGTCTCTGCGGCGGCGACGGCTCCCGCCCTGGACACAAGGCCCGCCAACCGGGCGGGCCACGGGGGGCGCAGCACGACGGAGAGCAGCACGTTTTCGCCGGGACGTGAGTGCCAGGGGCGGCCGTAGCGGCCCCGCCCGGCCGTCTGGTGATCCGCCGTAACGACCGTTCCCTCGGGAGCGCCCTCCTCGGCGAGACGGCGCGCCTCGTCATTCGTCGAGGTCAACTCGGCATGGTGGTGTCTTACAATCCTCACGGCGTCCGGCAGCAAGCGAAACAGAGGGGAAACGGCGGACCCGACGAACCGAACCTGTATCCGGGCATAATATATGCTCGGTCCCGGCGCAGCGACATACGACTGAAACGAACAGCTCATTTTGAAGCCTATCCACGTCATAGCTGTAGCCAGCGTGTGGGCCGTCGCGACCCTGGTGCCGGCCGTCGCCGCAGGACAGATCGTGCGGTCGCCGGCCATGAACCTGGAATATCACCGGGCGCAGGCGGCCTGGAAATCCGGCGGCAGTCTCCTCGAAGCGAAGGCGAGGCTCGATCGCGTCCTGGAAGCCGGGCCGGACGACGTCGACGCCTACCTGCTTCGGGCCCGCGTGCAGCTAGCCCTGAAGCACGGCGCGGACGCGCTCGCCGACGTGCGACGTGCCGCCGAGCTCGACCCCGAGAGCGTCGACGCGCAGTTTGTGCTGTGCCAGGCGGCCCGCGTTACCGGCGACACGACGCTGGCGGTCCAGGCGCTGGAGCGATCGGCCGAGCGTCTCGAGCCCGATCCTCTCAAACACATCGTCCTGTCGCGAGAAGCGATGCTGCTCGGCCGCTACGAGCTGTCCGAGTCTCTGGCCCGAGTGGCCGTAGCGCTGGACGGGACGAACGTCGAGGCGAACTATCAGCTCGCGCGGGCACTCGCCCTGCGCGGCATGCTCGATGCGTCCGCGCTCATTCTGAATCGCGGCCTCGAGAACGGAACGTTCACGCTGCAGGCGATCGGGGCGGACGCCGTGTTCGACAGCACGGGTGCGGCCGCGCTGGTCGCGGGAGACTAGGCCCCGAAGTCGTACTCCTGGACGACCTCAAAACGGTGAGGTCTTCGGAAAGGCGCCTCGACGGTCGCCGACACTCGCCGCAGGGTCGGCTGGACGGCGCCGGATGATTCCCGCTCCAGCTCCAGATCCAGCACCGACTGCTCGCTGTAGAACAGTGCGTCGTCCTGCCGGACGATCGTGAGAGCCAGGATGGTGCTGTCCCGGCCGGCAACGACGAGTCGCGCTCGACGGACGGGCATCCGGTCGGGCGATACACTGGACACTGCCTCCACAAAGAAAACACGGCACGGCTCGCCCCGGTACGTGGTGTCACGTCGGGAGAAGTATCGGTAGAATTCTCGATTCCTGGCCGAGACGAAGGCCGGCTGTCCCGGGACCCACAGTTCCATGAGGGTCGGGCTCTGGTCCGGGATCGAGTCGGCGGACACTGCGAAGGTCATGAACCCGGAGCTCAGCTTTCCGACCCTCGCGGTTTCTTCCACGCGGCCCAGTCCGTTCTGTACGCGGATGACACGAGTCTCCGAGGCGACGATGGTCCCGTCGGTGTCCGTCTCCGAGGTCGTGGTCCGCAGGGTGTACGTCGCCCCGGCCATCCGCTCGTAGGCGCGCCCGACGGTGCCAAAGTCGAACAACCGCACCTGCTCGAAGATCTCCGTCTCCCGATCGTACGCGTCACCGGAAATCTGGTCGGACAGGTCCGCGCGACCGCAGCCGATAGCCAGGCCTGCGAGCGCTATGACGAAGCAGCTCACGACGCTCTGTGTTAGCACCTTTCCCTCGTGCAATCGTTTGTCGTTCAATACTTTATATCGAAATGTTGTCACCTGTGTAACGACCTCTGCCACCTCCGAGTGGCGCCTCCGGTCCGGATGGCTATCTTACGCGACCTTCGAACCAGAGAGCCCGGAAATGAGCACACAAGACTACTCGACTCATCGCAGGTGGGTACCCGCCTACCATTTTGTACTGTCGCTGCTGACACTGGCGATACTCGTTGGCTCCGTCGTCAACGTCGTCAAGTCGGCCGGTACCGCCAGCTTTTACAGTGCGACCCTGATTCTTGCCGTCAGCGTCGCGCTCGTTCTGACCTTCTACTTCGTCAGGAGTTTCGCGTTGAGGGCGCAGGACCGCGTGATCCGCGCTGAGGAGAACTTCCGGCGCTACTTGCGGACCGGCGAAGTCCTCGATCAACGTCTGACGGTCCGTCAGATCATCGGGCTTCGGTTTGCGTCCGACGAGGAGTTCGACGAGCTGATGCGGCGCGTGGGGGATGAGAGGCTGCTTGAGGCGGACATCAAGAAGGCTATCAAGAACTGGAAGGCCGACGAGTATCGCGTCTGAGATGGTCAGGTGTTCCGGTGCTGGACCTCGCACGTCTCTGGCCGGGGTAGAGGCAGGAAGTGCTCATGGATAGTCCCTTCGGCGCCGAGCTCGACGCGGCGGTGCGCGCGGCGCGCGCGGCCGCGGCCCTGATCCGAGATCGCGCGGGGACGGTCGAGCCCGACGGCGTCCGGGAGAAGGGGCTCCACGACCTGGTGACGGACGTGGACGAAGCGTCGCAACAGGCCCTGATGGAATTGCTGCGCTCGGAGTTTCCGGAATACGGATTCCTGGCCGAAGAGGAAACGGAGGGTGCCCGTTCGGAGGGTGTCCGCCGCTGGATCATCGACCCGATCGACGGCACCACCAACTTCACGCACGGCGTGCCGCCCTATGCCGTGTCGATCGCGCTGGCCGAGGTGGACGAGCTGCTCGTGGCCGTGGTGCTCGAGGTGGTCAGCGGGGAGCTGTTCACGGCGGTCCGCGGCGGGGGCAGCTTTCTCAATGGCGAAAGCATGTCGGTGAGCTCGGTACCGCGCCTGTCAGAAAGCCTGGTGTCGACAGGGTTTCCATACCGGGTGGTGGATCATCTGGATCAATACCTTGTCGCGCTCGGTGGGTTCATGCGCCGGTGTCAGGGAGTGAGACGGCACGGAAGCGCGTCCATCGACCTGGCGTACCTGGCGGCAGGACGGTTCGACGGCTTCTTCGAGACGGGTCTGATGCCCTGGGACGTGGCCGCCGGCATACTCCTGATCCGGGAGGCCGGTGGACGCGTGACGCAGCTGTCGGGGGAGGGCGACCCGCTGTTCGCGCGGCAGATTCTGGCCTCCAACGGTCGCGTGCACGACGAGATGATACCGGTCGTGCAGCCGCTCAGGGACATCTTCGGCTAGAGGGCGGCTCCCGGAATACGGCCCCTTCGAAGCTGCCCGATCTCGACGGCAGCCTCCATACGCTCGAGGGTCCGGATCGAGCGGGCGATCCGGCCGGTCTGCAGGACGGCGGCGATCCGAACACTCAGCAGCGCCGAGGCCACCACGATGAGCGCCGATAGCCACGTCGCTACGTCGGGCGGCATCGACCCGCTCACCGACAGCAGGGGTGCTACCGCAAAAAGGGCCACCGCGAGTACGCCCACCCCCGCTGAGAGCCTCGGCTCGGCGGCGAGGCCGTAGGTGAAAGCCACGGTCACCACCAGCAGGGCCACCGTCAAGTCCATTCCCAGGTCGCCAAGTGACAGAAATGCAAAGCGCTGTGCAACAACGATATAAACAATATCACTTAATGCATTAATCCATGTAAGAAGGCGTGGGCTTCGTTCCTTGAGGAGGGTGTAGAAAACCACGCTCGACGACATATAGCCGCCCATGACCGGTATGACGATCGATCTCGACGGTCCGCCCCTGACGATGTCCTCGACGCAGAACGCCAGGAGCGCCAGACCGGCTGCGACGTGGAGGACGACGAGGTAATCGTTGATGCGCCGGGGGCGCTCGTGGATCGAGTCCAGCACGACGCCCACGACGGCGCCCCGCAGCGCGCGAGGGCGCGCCGGCCGCACGATCGGTGGTCGATCCGCTCCGTCCGGTCGCGCGAGTCGTGTATGTCGCCGGGTCCTCCTCATAGCCTCGGGCAGCTCTTGATACTCTCTCCAACGTCGCAAAACCGGGCTTTGGCGGGCCTCGGCGGGTGGCCGTGTAGAAAGGCACCTCGCCTTTTGGTACCTTTGCACGCCGTTTTTCGTCTCACCGAGCCCAGAGCAGGGGTAAACAATGAGCAGTCCGGGCCACAATCTTCTCAAAGGAAAGACGGGCGTCATCTTCGGGGCGCTCAACGACCGGAGCATCGCCTGGTCCATAGCCGAGGCCGTCCACCGGGAGGGCGGGCGCTTCGTTCTGTCCAACGCCCCGGTCGCGCGGAAGCTGGGGACCCTGGATGAGCTCGCCGGACGAACCGAGGCGGAGGTGATCTGGGCCGACGCGACAAACGACGAGGATCTCGCGCAGCTCTTCTCGCGGACGGTCGAGCTCTACGGCGGCATCGACTTCATCGTGCACTCGATAGGCATGGGGCTGAACGTTCGCAAGAACCGTGGCTACGACGATCTGAATTACGACTGGTACCACAAGACGCTGGACATCTCTGCGATCAGCCTCCACCGGATTATTCACCAGGCGATCGAAACCGGGGCCATGCGGGACAACGGCTCCATTGTGGCGCTGACGTATCTCGGCGCACAGCGAATCTTCTCCAAGTACTCGGAGATGGGGGACGCGAAGGCCCTGCTGGAGAGCATCGCGCGGTCGTACGGCTACCGGCTGGGCAAGCGCGGCATCCGGATCAACACCGTCTCGCAGAGCCCGACCCCGACCACCGCCGGCTCGGGCATCGACGATTTTGCCGCGATGTTCGAGTTCTCGCAGCTGGTCGCCCCGCTCGGCAATGCGGACGCCGACTCGTGCGCGGACTACACCGTGACACTCCTCAGCGACTTCACGAGGATGGTCACGATGCAGAACCTCTTCAATGACGGCGGCTTCAGCAGCATGGGCATGTCCGACGAGTTCATCGACATGATCCGCAGTGTGCTGGGCGAAGACGGTCTCGGTTGATGACAGAGCGGATCTCCAGCAGCCGCCCCGTTCGCCTCTTCGTGACCGACATCGACGGCTGCCTGTCCGAGCCGTATCGACCGTACCGCGTGGACGGGCTGGCGGAGCTGCGTGCGCTGGCGGCGGGCGCCGGAGTCGACACGAAACCCGTACGGCAGCCTGCGCTCAGCATCTGTTCGGGCAGGGCCTATCCTTACGTTGAGGCCATGACGCAACTTCTCGGACTCGAGACGCCGGTCGTCTTTGAGGCCGGCGGTGGCCTGTTCGACCCGGTGAAGGCAAGGTGGCACTGGCATCCGGACTTCTCGGACGACATTGACCGTCAGGTCCGTGAGGTGCGGGGGTGGTTGCAGTCCCGAATCGTGCCGGGCACCTCTCTCGATATGGACCATGCCAAAAAGACCCAGGCATCCCTCGCCGGACCGGTCGTGGAGCAGGTCATGCAGGCCGTTCCGGTCGTGGAGGAACATGTGCAGACGACCTTCCCGGACCTGCTCGTGGCCCACACCGACATATCGATCGACGTGATACCCAGGGCGCTCAACAAGGCCGCCGGGATGCGGTGGCTGGCGGACGTACTGGATGTTTTTCTGGAGGAAATTGCGTTCATTGGTGACACAAACGGGGACATTCCGGCGTTGGACATCGTCGGATACGCCTTTGCGCCGGCCAACGCGACGCCGGCTGTCAAGGAAATCGCGCACATCACGACAAGTGGCCCGGTAATTGATGGGGTCCTCGAAGCGTACCGATGGTGCGCGGGCCGCAACGAATTGCTGGCGACAGGCGGCCTGTAGGGGGCCGTCCGATCGCAGACCGCATCTCGGTCTCAGAATTGTGAAACGACTTTCGCTCACATACCTCGCTGTGTTTGCGCTCGTCCTGTCGGCAGGAGCGCAGGACTTCGTTTCCTTCGAGGGAGGCCCCTTGCACGTAGTGCATGCAACGACCTCCGCCGGAACCGAGGGGGTGTGGCGAGAGGCCGACCATTCGGGTCAGGTGCTGTACGCGATGGAGCGCGCGGTCGTATTCGCATCGCCCGACTCGTCACAGCCCTACGTCGAAGTCGACCCCCGCGAGCCGGTCGAGTTGATCCGCTCATCGACGTCGTGGGCCGAGATCCGCACGGACGGCGGCGCGATCGGCTACGTAAGTCGCGGGGCACTCTCCGATCTGTGGATCCGCATCACGAAGCGATCAAAAACCGTGTGGGTCCACCGGGGACCGGACGTCGTCCGGAAGATCCCGGCGGACATGGCCTACAACTTCTTCCTCGACAAGGAGCGTCGAGGAAGCAACGTTGAGCCGGACCACTGGCGGACCCCCGAAGGACTCTACTACGTCGTCTCGAAGAACGATCAGAGTCGGTTCTACAAAGCACTCGTCCTTTCGTATCCATCGGCGGACGACGCGAAGCTCGGCAAGTCCGCGGGACTGATCAGCGAGGACGAATACTTCGCGATCCTGGAGGCGGACCAGCGTCGGGCGCTGCCGCCGATGACCACCGCGCTCGGGGGATGGATTGAGATTCACGGCGAAGGCAGCGGCGCCCGAACGACGTGGACCCGGGGCTGCGTCGCAATTACGAACGAGGCGATCGACGACCTCTGGGCCTCGGTCCCCGTCGGGACGCCCGTTTTGATCGAGCCCTAGGCGCCGGCCGGGGTCTCACGGGTGTCGAAGATCGCGAATTGGTGCTCGGCACTTCGGGCGGCCGAATCCTGACCGCGCAGGTCAGCGTACGATCAACCCACCCCCATCCCGAACCGACATGCTGCGCATCGTCACGTCCAGTCTCCTTCTCGTCTTGATCACCTCCGGCGTAGCCGTCGGTCAGGACGCCGATGCGCCCGGCCTGCAGCTTGCGGCCGACCTCGGAGATGGTCCGGTCTTCGTGGTTCCCGTCAAGGGGATGATCGACAACGCGCTGGCCCGATACGTGGACCGGGCCGTCGGGGACGCCGAGGCCCGCGGGGCGTCCCTGATCGTCTTCGACGTGGACACCTTCGGCGGCCTCGTGGACGCGGCCGACCAGATTCGAAAGCGCATCCTTGACGCGGAGCCGCCGACCGCCGCCTTCATCAACAAGAACGCGGCGTCGGCCGGGGCGCTCATCTCGTACGCATGCGACCACATCGTGATGGCGCCAGGATCGTCCATCGGTGCAGCCACGGTCGTCGAAGGGGTGGGGGGCGAGGCAGCTCCCGACAAGTACCAGAGCTACATGCGGGGTCTGATGCGAGCGACGGCGGAGGCAAACGGTCGAGACCCCCGCATCGCGGAGGCGATGGTAGACGAGACGATCGAGGTCGACGGGGTCTCGGAGGCGGGCAAGGTGCTGACGCTGTCGACCACGGAAGCCCTGCGGCTCCTTGTGGCAGACCTCTCCGTCGATGATGTGCCGCAGCTCCTGGCGGCTTTCGGGGCCGAAACCCGTGCGGTCGTCAATCACCAGGCGTCCCGCGTCGAGAAGGTGCTGCGCTTCTTCGCGTCCCCGGTGGTGCAGTCGATCCTAATGCTTATGATGCTCGGTGGATTGTATTTCGAGCTGCAGACGCCGGGGGTCGGCTTTGCCGGTGCCATGGCCGTGCTCGGGGCCGCCGCATTCTTTGCGCCCCACTACATCATGGGCCTCGTGGAAAGCTGGGAGATCATCGTATTTGTTCTCGGTGTCGGTTTGCTGCTGGTGGAGATCTTCGTGACGCCGGGCTTCGGCGTGGCCGGCGTCGGCGGCGTCGTGCTGATTTTCGGGTCGCTGCTGTCGGCGCTCGTCGGCAACGTCGGGCTCGACTTTCCGAGCGGTGAGACGCTCACCTCGGCCATAACGACGCTCGCGATCACCTCGGTCCTGTTCGTGGTTCTTCTCTTTTCTCTGGGCCGGTACCTTCCACGGTCGGACCGATTCGGCCAGCTCGTGCTCCAGCCGGAGCTGTCCGCCAGCGAAGGCTACACTTCCGCCGAGGTGCAGATGGACCTCGTCGGCAAGGTGGGCGTCGCCCTCACACCGCTGCGACCGTCCGGAATGGCCGAGTTCGATGGTGAACGGGTGGACGTCACGTCGGTCTCCGACTTTATTCCGGCCGGTTCGACGGTCGTTGTCAGGCGGGTCACCGGCGGGCGGGTCGAAGTCCGCATGAAGTCTCCGGGCGATGCAACAACATCGGCTTGACCCGTACACGAACAGATGGAGTTGTATCCACTGCCGGCGGCCTGACGTTGGAAATGATGATCCCCATAGCGCTGATCCTCGTCGGTCTTGTACTGATCGTGGTCGAGGTGTACATGGTGCCGGGCTTCAACGTTATCGGTATCCTCGGCCTCATCATGATCGTCGTGGCGGTCGGGTTCGCCTTCTCCGAGTCCGGCTGGACCGGGGGCTTCATGGCTCTGGGGGGCAGCGCGGCAGCCATCGGCGGTCTGTTCTGGTTCCTGTATTCGTCCGGCGCCTGGGATCGATTTGTCCTCACGACCGAGCTCACGCGCGACGTTACAGAAGTGGCCGAGGAGAGAGAGCACCGCAAGCAGTTTCTCGGCAAGAACGGTGTGGCTCTCACGCCGCTGCGGCCCTCGGGTGTGATCGAGATCGACGGCATTCGGGTTGAGGTTGCGACGGAGGGCGAGTTTATCGCGGCCGGGAGCCGGGTGCGCGTGGTCGCAATGGACCGGAGGCGCTACTTCGTGCGGCTGGCGTCAGAGCCCGCCGAGGAGAGTTGAACGCCTGAACCGTGATGGCCGCCGAGGTTTTGGAGAATCCCCTGATGCCGATGTCCGCTCCGATCTTTCGTACCACCGCTGCGGCGATCCTGCTGGCAGGCCTCTTCGCCGGATGCGCTTCGGAGACTCCGTTCGCGCCCGGACCTCCGGAGGGGTGGGCCGCGTCAGGGGCGCGATGGTACCAGGCCGGACTCGATACCGCCGGCGTCTTCCGGGACCTGTCGACCCTCGAGTCCATGTCTGTGAAAGGTGCCGAGATAACGTACTCGGCCACCGTCGATCTCTCCCGGCAACACGGAATGGCGGTGCGGCAGCTGTCTCGGGCCGTCAAGCTCAGCCTGATCGCGCTGTTTCGCAACGAGCCTCAGGTCGTGGACTCTCTGTTCGAGAGGCTGGTGGTCCCGAAGATCGTGGACGCCGATCTGTCACGCGAGCCGGAGTACCTGGTGGATCGCTACAAGAAGGAGGGCTACCGCACCATTGCGCGCCACTTTCGTGAGCCTCGGACGACCGTTCAGCTCGGCCGCGACGTGCCGGTCCAGTACCCCGACAGCTTGAGGAAGTCGGGCGTGAGCGGCGAGGTGGACCTTCAGGTCTACGTCAACGAGGCCGGCGAGCCGGCGGCCATCGAAAAGCTGCAGGGAGTCCATCCTGTGCTCGACGACATCGCCATGAAGGCGACGACGCAGGTCCGCTGGGAGCCCGCCTATCTGCTGCGGGTCGGCAAGTCGTATCCGATCCCGTCGTGGGTGAGGTTCTCCGTCAACTTCCGCAGCCAGTAGGCCTCGCTACAGCAGCATGCCTGCGATGGTGGCGGTAGTCCACGAGGCCAGCGCCCCACCGAACATCGCCCTGAGACCGACCTGCGCGAGGTCCGACTTTCGCGACGGGGCCAGCGCGCTGATGCCGCCGATCTGGATCCCTATCGAGGAGAAGTTGGCGAAGCCGCAGAGCGCGTACGTCGAGATGATGATGGCCCTCTCGCCGATGACCCCCGACTGGATGTAGGAGCCCAGCGTTCCGTACGAGACGAACTCGTTCAGCGACAGCTTCACACCCAGCAGGTTGCCGACCTCCGCGGCGTCCTCCCAAGGCACACCCATGAGCCACGCGAGCGGGCGGAGGATCGTGCCGAAGAAAGTCTGCAGCGAGCCGGGGAAGATGCCCTCGAACTCGCGCGTGACCGGCGACATGCCGTTTGTCGCGTACTCGCGCACCTCTCCGCCGAGCCACCGCCCGTCGACGATAGAGTCGAAGAAGCTCAGCAGCACGTCCACGACCGCGATGAGCGCGATGAAGCCGAGCAGCATGGCGCCCACGTTGACGGCGAGCTTCAGCCCGTCCGTGATTCCGTTCGCGGCGGCCTCGATGGCGTTGCCGCCCACGCTCACGTCCGGCAGCTCCACGTCGCCGGCCGTCTCCGAGTGCTCCTTCTCCGGGAAGATGATCTTCCCGAGGACGAGAGCCGCCGGCGCCGACATCACGGTCGCCGCGACGAGGTGGCCGGCGGGCACGCCCATCGCGATATAGCCGGCGAGAACGCCGCCTGCAATCGTAGCGAAGCCGCCCACCATGATCGTGAGCAGCTCCGACTTCGTCATCCCCTCCAGGAACGGTCGGATCAGCAGGGGCGCCTCCGTCTGGCCGACGAATACGTTGGCACTGCACGAAAGCGTTTCCGCCCCGCTTGTGCCGATGGTCCACCGCATGAAACGGCTGAACGATTGGATGACCTTCTGCATGATGCCCAGGTAGTACAGCACGCCCATGAACCCGCCGAAGAAGATGATTGTGGGCAGGACCTTGAACGCAAAGAGAAAGCCGAACCCGGGCCACCCTCCGTCTTCACCGGGGAAGAAGTACTGCGGATCAGCCAGGTTGCCGAACAGAAAGCTCGCACCGTAATCAGAGAGATTCAGAAACTCACCGACCTTGACGCTGAAGGACTGGAAGATCGCCTGCCCGTGCAAACCCTCTGCCACGAGCCACGCCACGCCGCCGACCACCAGCAGGGCGCCGAGATGCCGCTGCACGGCGGGCGCGAACTGGAATCGACCGTTCGCGATCACCAGCAGCACCAGCACCAGCCATCCAGGACCCAGTATCTCGGTCGGAACCAGATAGAGCAGCCCGCCAATCAAGAGAAGTACCGCCACGTTGCCCACCAGCTCGAGCACGGGCTGGTCCTCCTTCCGGTCGTGCATCTGGTACGAGACGATGAGCGTCCCGAGCGCCACCATGCCTACAAAGCTCCAGACGTCCTGCCGCAGGATGATCAGCGCCAGCACGAACTGGAGCCCTAAGCCCCAGACGACGGGCCGAAGGTCGACTTCGCGTCGGTGGTACGACATCGCCCAGCCGATCGCCAGGAGAGCAACAAGTCCGAGGAGACTGACGAGGTTCATTTTCGGCTGGCCGGGAGAGGTGGGGATTTCGCGGCGCAAATATACGACGACAGCGAAAGATGGCGCCCGAGCGGAGCCGTGCGGCGAACACATCACCGTGAGCGGTGTTTACGATCCCTCGTTCAAACACCCTACCATTTTCACGGCAACCATGAAGAAGCGGGCCCACGACCGCCTCGCCGCATTAAGGACTCTGGCCGTCGCGCTGGCGGTTTTTCTTGGTGCGTGCTCGGACGACCCGGCGCTCTCGGACTTTGAAGACGACGACCGCGGCGCGCTCCTGGGTATCCAGCAAGTCGAGGTCGTATCCCGGGCCCGTATCGAGTCTTTCGATCTTCCGATTCGGATCGGAAGCGACGTCCGACTCACGCGGCTCGTCTACCGCACCGTGGACGCCCGCGGAGCGCTCACGGAGGCCAGCGCACTGGTGGCGATTCCCTCCGAGCGGAGCGGAGCCCTCCCGCTCGTCAGCTACCAGCACGGCACCGTCGCCAAGAAAGACGCGGTCGCATCCTTGCAGGGTACCGAGGACGCCGAGGCGCTGGTGGCGGTCGCTTTCGCGACGGACGGCTACGCCGCGGTGATGCCGGACTACCTGGGGCTGGGCCTTTCGCCGGGCCTGCATCCCTTCGTGCATGCCGCCTCTCTCGCTACGAGCGTCGTCGACGCGCTTCGCGCCGTACGTCACTATGCGAAACGCGAGGACGTCGCCCTAGACGGACGCGTCTTTCTCATGGGCTACTCGGAGGGCGGCTACGCGACGGCGGCCGCCCAGCGCCACATTGAGGCCCGGCACGCGGACGAGTTCAATCTGGCGGCCAGTGCGCCCATGGCGGCGCCGTGGGACCTCTCAGGTGTCATGGTCGACGTTTTCCGGTCCGAGCAAGCCTACAGGGCTCCCTTCTTCCTGCCGTACGTGCTGTTGGCCTACAATGACGCGTACGGCATCGAGGAAGACCTCTCGAAAGTCTTCGTCGCTCCGTACGACCGGACGCTGCCCGGCCTCTTCGACGGCAGCCGATCCGGCGGCGACATCGATCGAGAGCTGCCCGAGGTGCCACGGGAGATGCTGACGCAGCCTTTCATCGCGGCGTTCGACGCGCCTGATCCCTTCCCGTGGCGCGACCGCCTGAGAGAAAATGACCTCCTTGCGTGGGCGCCCACCACCCGGACCCGAGTCTTCCACTGTGTGAACGACGACCTGATTCCGTTCGCATCTGCCGAGATCGCGATCGAGTCGTTCCGACAACTTGGTGTGCCGGACTCGCGTGTCGACTTCGCCACCGGCGACTACGGGACGCACGGACAGTGCGCCCCGGTCTTCCTGCTCCTCGGCAAGTTCTGGATGGACGAGATCCGATCGGGGACGGCGTCGAAGACCCAGGCCCCGGTCGAACAGCTCAGGCGACTGGCGTGGAGACCCATCGGCTAACCGCCGAAACGGAGCCCGCCGGGCCCCGATGATTCACTATCTTAGAGGCCCCACCTGCACGCCGGCAACCTCGATACCTGGAGTCCGGCGGACACGACCCGAGAAGCAGCCCGCCCGATGCGAGAGTTTCAGTTGACGACAGACCCGGCAAGCGCCGCCGACGGCCGCGCAGCCGACCATCTGCTCGTCGA
>JBFGEP010000004.1:0-18489 GCA_041580055.1 Rhodothermales bacterium
CCTCGATACCGGGGTATCGGCGGCCGAATTTGGCGAGGTGTTGCCCGTTGTGGTCGCCGGTGGCCGTGTGCATTTCGCGTTCCGGTCCTCGACCGACGGTGTCATGGTGTGGGTCGACCCGGTATCGACTGAGGTGCGTCGCTTCAACCTGGACGGGCGACCTCATGAAATCGCGTACGCCGGCTCCGGACGAGTTGCCGTTGCTTCGGACGCTGGCATCGCAGTCTTCGATGAAACAGGTCAGTCGATGGTCTATGAAGTCGATCCGTCAGGCGTCTTCTACGGCCTTGCGTTTGGCCGGGACATCGAAGGGTTTTTTGGCGTCGCCGCGACGGCTGAGTATCGACTCATCTTTCTTGACGAGAACGGCGTCGCTCGAGTCGTGGATGCGTTGGCGGCGATCGGAGACGCTGCGCCGCCACGGGCCGAGTTGGCGCCACCATCGCTTGACGACGTTGATGGTGACGGCAGGCTGGACGTTGTGGTCTCGGTGGGGCGCCGGGTGCTGGCGTACACACGCCAGGGCGCCGTGGTCGACGGCTTTCCGATCGAGATTCCGTCGGCCGTCATTGCGCCGGTCCTGACGGCAGGCATAGAACAGGCGTCCACTCTCGTGGTCGGTGCAGACGACGGATACATCTACGCGTACGACGTCAGCACGTCCGGGCGGCCGTATGCAGGCTTCCCCATCGCGGCGTCCTCCGGAGCAGCACCGGCGCTTCGTGGCGATCGAATCTTCGCTGTGTCGTCCCGAGGTACCTTTCGGGTGTGGCAAGCCGACGGATTGGGAGAACCGCGGTGGGCGCAGGACCGGGGCGGGCCTGAAGGCCAGTCCTACTTCGAGATTGCCGCGGACGCGCCGACGGTTGACGCGGCCTCTCTGATCATTCCGACCGACACGTACAACTGGCCAAACCCGGTCCGGAATGGACGCACCAACTTTAGGGTCAGCATTACGAGGGACGCCAGCCTTACGATCACGATCGTGGACATGGCCGGAGGATTCGTCGACCGCCTGCACGCGCCTCTGGTACGTGCCGGAACGCCTTTCGAGTTGACGTGGGTTACCGAGGCCGGAAGCGGACTGTATTTCGGCAGAGTCACCGCGACGTCGCCGTCAGGCTCGGAATCGAAGCTGATCCCATTCGCGATCGTTCGATGAGCAAAGGACGGATCATATTGATCGCGGTCGTCATGGCCCTGGTAGGGGGGACGCCTGCGGGAGCGCAGGTGTCGCCTTCGCTTTACGACTTCGTTCGCGGAACGCTCGAGTGGAAGACGATCGAAACACCACACTTTCGCATCCACTATCACACGTCTGAGACCGGCCCGTCGAGCGAACGATCCGCGCGTGAGGTGGCAGTGATAGCCGAGGAGGTGTACGGCCCGATCACCGAGCTGTATCAGCATGAGCCCGCGACAAAGGTGTCGATCGTTCTGAGAGATTTCGAGGACTACTCGAACGGAGCGGCATACTTCTTTGACAACATGATCGTGTTGTGGGCGCCTGCGCTGAATACTCCGCTGCGCGGTCGCCACAACTGGCTCAAGAACGTCGTCGCGCACGAGTTCACACACATCGTGCAGGTTCAGTCCACGATGAAGTCTACGCGGAAGGTGCCGTTCTACTACGTACAGCTGCTGTCCTATGAGGACGTGCGACGCCCGGACGTGCTCTATGGCTACCCTAACGGGATCGTGACATATCCGATACCGGTGCTCAACAACCCGGCCTGGCTTGCAGAGGGGACGGCTCAATTTCAGCGTGCCGGCATGTCGTATGACACGTGGGATTCTCACAGGGACATGGTGCTCAGAACCCGAGCCCTGGCCGGACGCATGCTGTCACTTTCCGACATGGGGGGCTTCTACTCTCACGACGGGCTCGAGCGCGAGACGGTCTATAACCAGGGCTTCGCATTCACGCAGTACGTCGTGAACAGGTACGGAGAAGAGTCGCTGCGAGAAATCTCGTCTGCCCTCGGAAAATGGTCTGCATGGAATTTCCGGCAGGCTGCTCGCAGGGCACTCGGGGTCGACGGGAAGCAGCTGTACGAGACGTGGCGGGCGGAGCTGGAGGCCGAGTATCGCGCCGCAACTGAGCCGCTGCGACCCAATCAGATCGGCGGCGAGATTATCCGAAAGGAAGGCTTCCTGAATCAGAGTCCGGCGTTCTCGCCCGACGGGCGCCGGTTCGCGTACGTGTCAAATCAGGGTCGTGACCTCAGCAGCACCGCTCTGTACGTTGTGGACCCGGACGGCTCCGATTGGGTCGCTGACGAAGGCCGGGAGCTAGTCGCTGAACCGCACGGCTACACGTGCGCACTGGGCCACAGACTTGTACCACGGGTTTTCGGCTCGGTAAGCTGGTCGCCTGACGGAAAACGCATCGTCTACTCGAGACGGCGAGACACGAAGGAAGGCTACTACTTCGCCGATCTCTACGAATACGATCTCGACGAAAAGTCGTCCAACCGGCTGACCCGTAGCCTGAGAGCAAGGTACCCGGCTTACGCGCCGGACGGGACGTCCGTGGTTTTCGTCTCGGAAATCGACGGTACCGCCAACCTGTTTGAGCTGGATCTCCGAACACGGTCGGTTCGGGAAATAACTCGATTTCGAAACGGAGAAGAACTGGGAGTCCCGTCCTGGCACCCGGACGGAAAGCGCCTGTTTGTCGGACTTTCGGACGAGTCGGGTCAATCGATCGCTTCCGTTGACGTTGAGACCGGCGCCTCGACGCAAATGATCGGGCCAGGCGCGGATGTCCGCGATCCGCATATCGACCCCTCCGGCAAACATCTGTACTACGTCTCGGACGAGACGGGCATCTTCAACATCTACCGCGTTTCAGTGGGCGGGGGAGACACGGAGCAGCTCACCAACGTGGTTGGAGGCGCTTTTCAGCCGAGCGTCAACGCTCTGGGCCAGTTGCTGTTTTCCCGGTACGAGTGGGACGGCTACAAGATTGCCAGGATGGATTCTGCCGCAGCGGTCGAGCACCCATTAGCGTACCGGGCGCCCGCGAGCCTTTCGAAGTGGGTATCTCGGCGGACCGAAAAAGAGCTCCAGTTCGAGGCTCCTGACGCGGACACGCCCATCGTCTCCCTGCCGGACTCGGCCGCGGCATACCGCAGTGATTTTACATCGTTCAGTTTCTTCCCGGTCTTTCGGCTTGACCAGTACGTTACCCGGCGACGGAGCCGGGCCGAGGTGCGTCTCCCGGACCGGACGCGGGGCGAGACTCTGCTCCGGAACACAAAGCTGGGCTTCTACTTTGCGTCGCGCGAGGTGTTAGAAGGACTGTCGATGTTCGGTGGTCTGCTTGTGGCCCCGGCGTCCGGCGATGCCGACAACCTCGGCAGCTTTTTCGCGCCGGCGAACCTGTTGGAGCTCGAACGAGATCTTTTTATCCAGTTCGACTACAACAAGGGGGTCTTCTTCCGCAATCGACGCTGGTCGCCGCAGCTGTCACTGCAGCTTTTCAACGTGCGCAGAAATGTCGAGAACGGATTGGCCTTTGAAGAGCTGGCCTGCACGGCCTGCTTTCCGCCCGACACCACACTCGCCGACCTGTCGTACAACCTATGGGAGCTCGACGTCGCAGCGCGAAGCAAGGTTACCCGCAGCCTTCTGCTGGAAGCCGGCTATCGATTCAGCCCCTATCGCGTGACCACCGAGCGCTTCTTCTCGAGGGAGTTTCAACAGACCATCAGCGCCTCGTCGTCCCGATACTACGTCGGCCGGGCGGTCCGGCTGAAGGCGTACGTGGAGGCGATGGCCCCTCACCGACACGCGGATGTGGTTCCGACAGGTCTCAGGGCGGAGCTGACCTACGAATATGAGCCGGGACGCCTTTTGGACCGGTTCGCTGTCGAAGACGGTCAGCTGGTGCCGAAGTACGAGCGGTTCGACAATCACCGCCTTACGGCGGATGTCCGATATGGCATCCGGCTATTTGGTGAACGGCCGGGCCCTCACGGTCTCTCGGCCAGGCTGCGAGCCAGCACAATCCTGGGAGAGCCCGTCGACGACTTTTTCGACGACTATGTAGGTGGACTGATTGGCGCAAGGGGCTATCCGTTCTATGCCCTGGGCGGAAACGAGACCCTCTGGGCGCAACTCTCATACCATCTGCCGCTGCTGCCGCGCATTCGGAAGCAGTTTCTGTTCCTGTATCTCGACAAGATTTACGCTCGCCTGTACGCGGATGCGGCCTACGCGTGGAGCGGCTCGGCGCCGTCTCTGTCGGATGCGCGTCGCGACGTGGGAGCCGAGCTTCGAGTGGGTGTGGGCTCGTTCTATCTCTTGCCGACGGCGATCTTCGTCAGCGCCACCTATGGGCTCGACGAGTTCGAGTTTGATCTGGACGAGAACTTCGTGACGCCCGATGGATCCACTTCCGTTTCGTACGGTCGCGAACTTCAGTGGCACTTCGGCATCCTATTCGGCTTTGATCTGTAAAAGGCTCGCCTCCACAAGTAACGAATGCACGGGACGTGCTGATGCTGGAAATGGGGACTCCGCTCATCTATGGAATGGCCATCGCGATGATCGTAGTGGCCTGCGGGCTGCTGTACGCTCTGATCGGTCGAAATGAACGCAAGAGGCCTAACGGCGCCGTACAGTGGGTGGGCTCGGCCATCGCCGTGATGGCGATCGTGTCGGGGCTATGGCTGCTGGTGGTGACGGCTCAGGTGGACGGGGGAGTGGTAACGCCATCACGCGGGGCTATCGCCTCGCCGGATCAGATGGAGGATGTGGACATCTTCTCGCCGGCCGAGAACTTCGCTTTCAAGCTCGTTGACACCGGTGAGACTCTGAGCCTGGATGATCTTAAAGGTAAAGTAGTAATTCTAAATTTATGGGCAACCTGGTGTCCACCATGTCTTTACGAAATACCGGATCTGAATCGAATACACAGGGACTATGCGGATTCCGGTGTTGTGGTGGTATCGGTGTCTGACGAGAGCCCGGACGATTTGCGGGCCTTCGCGAGGACTCGTCCTCTCGAGACCATGAGTGCCTACGTAGGGCCGTCGGACGACCTGCCGAGGCCCGTGCGTGCCGGTCTGGAGATCAGGCCCACAAGCTATGTCATCGATCGGAACGGCATGTTTCGGAAGTACATCCTCGGCGCCCGCAGCTACAACTACTTCCGCCGCAACATAGAACCGCATCTTTAGGTGAACGTGCTAAGGAGTAAGCGTCCGGTGGGTCGGAGAAGCTCGACGGTATTGCTCGTCACGGCTCTGCTGTTGACCAGCGACGCCGCCGCCGAACCCGATGATGTGCCGCCGTCTTCAGAATGGACGTCGCAGCGTGTGCGGGCCGCCATGCTGCACGAGCTGAACCTGGAGGCCGGCGGATTCGTCTCGTCGGCGGTTCCGAGAAGCGTCCCTCTCGCTCTTGGCCTCTCGGCGGTCGTGCCGGGGGTTGGACAGGCGTACAACCGACAATGGATCAAGGCGGGGGTTGCGTTGGCTGTTGAGGTCGCGCTGATCGCCGGTTACGTGAAGTGGCGAAACGAGGGCCGCGACGGTGAGAGCGCTTTTCGGGCCTTCGCCCATCGAGACTGGAACCCGGCGCAGTACGCGGAGTGGATCAACGACTACTCGGTCTTCCTCGAGCTCAACCATGGCGGCGTATTCACCTTCGAGGAAATCGTCGTGCCGGGCGGCGTCGACTTCAGCAATCCCGCCGGTTGGTCGGAGACCGACCGGGCCGCGGTGCTCGGCTTGTTCTCGGACATCCGTGGTGCGGAGTCGCAGCTATTCCATCCCGAGACGGGAGCGTCGTTTTCGCACAGGCTGCCGGGGTTTGGCGAACAGCAGTACTACGAGCTGATCGGCAAGTACTTTCAGTTTGCTCCAGGCTGGTCTGACTACCCTGACTGGATCGTTGACTCTGAGTACACGGATGCGATCGATCCGGAGCGGTCCGACGCGGAGGGCAACAAGATCAGCGTTTCGCCGAAGTTCTACGACTATGCTCGCGACCACGCTCGGTCCCAGGACCTTCTTCGTCGGGCGTCGAAGGTCACATCTCTGATCGTCGTCAATCATGTGCTGGCCGCGATAGACGCGGCCGTTTTTGCACGGCTGCACAACAACCGGCTTGCGGCTCGTGTCGCCTTCCTGGGTGGCCACGAAGGACGGCCGGTGCCGGCGGCACGTCTGACACTGCGCATCTGATGTTGGGCGATCTGCCATGGATTGACGTCGGATCCATTGGGCAGGCCGTTTTCTGGCTGGTTTCTCTCGGCTCCGCAGCCTTCCTTGCAGTGGTGATTGGCGTCGCCGAGTGGCTCGTTCGCAGCGGCAAGCTTGCGCCGGCGACTACGAGGCGACTCGTGCACACGACGGTCGGACTTGCCGCGGCTGTGCTACCGGCGCTGTTCAGCGATCCCGGTCCCTTTTATCCTGTCGCGGCAGCGGCACTGCTGCTCGCCCTCGTCGATGGCCGCGCTGGACGAATTCGTGCGGTTCATGGTGTACATCGGCGGACAATCGGGACGGCGTCGTTCGTGATCGCATTCGTCGTCGGCGCAGTGCTTTGTTGGGACCTGCACCCGGAGTTGCGGATCTTGTTCACCGCTTCCTTCGCCGTTCTGGCTCTGGCCGATCCCGCGGCAGCCATCGTCGGTACGAGGTTCGCCCGGGACATTCGCGCCCACGAGAAGTCGCTCGCAGGGTCCGCGGGCTTTTTCTTCGTGGCGTTTGTGGCCCTGTGCTCGGTTTACTTCCTGACGGGCCCGGGTCTGTTCGAGACCTCATGGGGCGAGGGCCTGGCGTGGGCCCTCGGTATCGCGGTCGCTGCTACTGCCGCCGAGTTTGTGGCCAGGAGAGGTTGGGACAACCTGACGGTGGTGGTGAGCGTGACGGTAACGGGAAGACTCGTGCTCCCCGGGGACAACGGCGGTCTGGTCGTGCTCGCTATGCTGGCCTCCGCTGCGTTCTTCGTTTTGTCTCTGCGGCTTCGGACGCTGGACCGGCGCGGCGGAATCGCCGCGGCGCTGCTCGGGGCTCACGTCGTACTGATGGGCGGCTGGAAGTGGATCGTGCCGGGACTGCTGTTTTTCGCGACATCCTCCGCGCTCTCGAGAGTCGGTCGTGGGCGCAAGCGGGCGGCCGAAGGCCTTCTGGCGAGAGGTTCGCAAAGGGACATCGTGCAGGTGCTCGCCAACGGTGGAGTCGCGTGGGCAGCGCTGTTTGCTGCCACGTTCCTCGTGGGCGAGGAGTGGTTCCTCGCATTCGCGGGAGCGTTCGCCGCTGCCACGGCCGATACGTGGGGAACCGAGCTCGGCATGCTCTCTCGGCGGGAGCCCGTCAGTATTCGCACGCGCAAGCCTGCAGCTGCCGGCACGTCGGGATGCGTCAGCTGGCCGGGTACGATCAGCTCGATCGCCGGTGCGGGGCTCATCGCGCTGTCCGCGGCGTTTTTTGCGGGTGCCGGTTTCAGGGCTGCATGGGCCATGCTGATTCTCGTAGCCGGCGTCGCCGGCTCGACCGTCGATACGGTTCTTGGCGGTACAGTGCAGGCTCAGTACGAGGATTACGGCGGAAGGGTCACCGAGCGGGCGAACGGCAACAGGCTCGTCCGCGGCTGGAGATGGATAACAAACGACGTCGTAAACCTGATGGCGACGGCTACCGGAGCACTGATCGCGCTCGGCGGTGCGCTCGTCCTCGCACCCTGAGAAGAGGGGAGGCTGTGCAGAATTTCGTATCATCAAGCTTCTCCCAACGCATCGCCCTTTCCATGCCCTGGTACAGGAAACTCCACTGGCAGATTATCACCGGCCACGCATATCCGACCAGTCTCGATCGGGCCATCGGCGGCAGCAACAATTACGACGCTGACGTCCGCCACGTCTCGACCGCGGGACATGGCGCCAACGACATCGCCGGCATCGACCAGAGATGTTCTCTCCTCGTGAGCACTCAATGACCAATGAATCGGCGATCAACGAATCGGCCCGCCCGTGGTACCGCCAGCTTCACTGGCAGACACTGGTGGCCATGATCGTGGGCGCGCTCACGGGACTCGTATTCGGCGAATCCGCCGCGAGCGCGTTCGGCTGGATCGGCGATCTGTTCATGAAACTCCTGCGGATGATCATCGTCCCGCTGGTGGTGACCTCGATCATCTCCGGCGTGGCCTCGGTCGGCGGGGGCAAGGCGCTCGGTCGCCTCTTCGGCAAGACGCTCGGATACTACGTGCTGTCCAGCTTCCTTGCGGTGATCGTCGGACTCCTGCTGGTCAACCTCATCCGGCCGGGCGTCGGCGCCAACATGACAGAGACGGCGCACGGGGATCTTCCTGAACTGGAGACGGCTACCTCTCCTATTGAATTGCTGCTGGACCTCGTACCTGAAAACGTGATCCAGGCGGCGGCCTCGGCCGACATGCTGGCGCTCATCTTCTTCTGCATCGTTTTCGGCGCGGCCGTTACCACGCTGCCCGCCACGCCTCGTGTAATCGTCACGGATTTCTTCGATGCGCTTTTCCACGCGATGATGCGGCTCACCTCGGGCATCATCAAGTTCCTCCCCATCGGCGTGTTCGCTCTAATCACGAAGATGGTAGCTACGACTGGGTTCGAGGCGTTCAAGCCGCTGGCCCTGTATGCGGTCACGATCGGTTCCGGGTTGACCATACACTTGTTGGTCACGCTCCCGATCCTGCTGATTGTGTTGGGTCGGATCGCGCCACGCATTCACTTCGCCAACATGCGGGAACCACTGCTGATTGCCTTCTCTACGAGCTCTTCAGGAGCGACCTTGCCCGTCACACTGAACGCCGTCGAAAAAGAAGTGGGCGTCTCCAACAAGATCGCATCGTTCGTGCTCCCGATGGGAGCCACGGTGAACATGGACGGGACTGCGATCTTCGAATGCGTGGGCGCCCTGTTCATCGTTCAGGTCCTTGGCTTCGACCTCACGATCATGCAGCAGGGCGTGGTCGTTTTGACCGCCTTGCTTGCCTCCATCGGGGCGGCCGCGGTTCCGTCCGCCGGCCTGGTCGTGATTTTCATCGTCCTCGAGGCGATCGGGCTCCGGGGGCCGGACGTGAATGTGATCGTAGGATCCATGCTCGCAATCGATCGCCCGCTCGACATGTACCGGACAGCCGTGAACGTGTTCAGCGACTCCTGCGGAGCAGCAATCATCGCGCGCTCGGAGGGAGAGAAGGAGGTCGACGCGGTTATCCGGTAGTCGACGGGCCGCGTCTTTGATGGCCTGAATGCGCCCGTCGTCAAGATGATCGCCCAGGCACTCGGCCTGGGACTGGACATCGGCGCGCAGCTCACGATAGTGTTTACGGCGCTCCTCGCCTCAATCGGAACGGCAGCCGTGCCGAGCGCGGGAATCGTGATGCTTGTGATCATCCTGGAGGCCGTCGGCGTTCCGGGTCAGGGCATCGCCCTGATACTGGGAGTAGATAGGATTCTGGACATGCTTCGAACCGTCGTCAACGTTACCGGTGACGCCACCGTGGCGATCATCGTGGCTGCCTCCGAGGGCCAGCTGGATCTGTCTTTCCTCGAGCGCGCGCCGGCATCGTAGCCTGGCTCCGGATCTTCCCACGTGTCCCGAAGTTTGCAGGACACCCGCATCGTACCTCAAGCGATGGACACCCACCTTCCATCCGCCGCAGCGCTTCTGCTCGCACTCGTGCTGGTTCCGGCCCCGGGCCCCGCTGCGCGAACCGCCGAGATCGGCGGCCCTCCCGTTGAGGAGCCTCCCATGCTTCTCTCCTCGCCGAACTCCGTCGAGGCGATGGAGCGAGGCCGAGATCTTCTGCTGAGACTTCGGATAGACGAGTCGGAGTCGGCATTCCTGGATCTGGCCGCAGAATCCGATGGCGGGCCCGCGGCTTACCATCATCTGGCAACGGCTTCAGCCCTCAAGTTTCTCCTTGCCGACGAGGACGTCTACTACGACGAGTTCTTCGAAAGGTCGCGGCTGCTCTCCGACGAACTCGCCACGCTTCCCGATGAGCCCTGGAAGGCTTTCTTCATCGCCGAGTCATACCTCCAGGAGGCAATCGTGCGCTCCAAGAAGGGCCGCTACCTCCGTGCGGCCCTCGCGGGCCGAAAGGCACTCCGCCAATACGAACAGCTTGCCGAGGACCATCCCACGTTCTACGACGCGTACAAGGGGCTAGGGCTGCTGCACTTCACCATCGGCTCGCTGCCGAGCGGGTACCGCACGGTGCTTTCGATCCTCGGTGTCCGCGGCTCGGTCGACGACGGTTTGCGAGAGCTCGAGCTCGCGGCCGACAGCAGTCGCTACTCGGCCGTCGACGCGTCGATTCTCCTGAGCCTGTTCGACATCCTCGTGGACACCGACGGAGAAGCGGGTGGGCGCCTGGCCGCGATCCACTTGCGCTATCCCGACAGCCCACTCTTCGGACACCTTTACGGCTTCTACCTCTACTCGGAGCGTCAGGCAGACAGCGCCCTGGCAGTGCTCGGGAAGGCACACGAGCATTCGGCCCTCCCGGAGTACTTCGACCTGGACTATGTCGAGTTCTACATCGCCGACACGCTCTTTCGGCTGGGCCGATTCTCTGAAGCGATACCCTACTATCAAAGATACCTGGACCGTCATCGGGGACCGGCGCTGAAGGCGATGGCATCTCTTCGGATGGGGATGGCGCTCGAGATGGCCGGGCAGCGGCTGGCCGCGACCAGTTTCTATGAAGACGTCAGGGAGGCACGCGATTTTGACAATGATCGCGCGGCGCGTCGGCGGGCAACGCGGCTGCTTGAGAGCCCTATGTCGACCATCGACGTGCAGTTGCTGGCCGGACAGAATGCCTTCGACAGCGGCCGGTATCCTGCAGCTATGGAGGTGCTGGCTGGCGTGCTCGAAGACGGCGACCTAACCCCTTCGGCGCGATCGGAAGCGGAGTATCGGCTGGGTCGATGCCTCCACGTGCAGGGCGACAGGACGGCTGCGCTGGTCCGATACGAGGCTTCCATGGCGGCCGATCCACGCGGCGAGTCGCGCTGGCCACCGTGGTCGGCCTATTTCGCGGGGCGGATCGTCGAGTCGGCGGGCCGGCTGGAGGATGCCCGGGCCTTCTACGACCGGGCCCTGTCGTACTCAGGCGACTACGACTACCGGCACGCTCTCGAGAAGAACGTGAAGGTGGCGCGGGAGCGCCTGTCCCGCCAGAGTACTGCCCGATAGGCGCCTGTGGAGCACTTCGGGGTCACTTTGGGGCACAGGATGTGTTTCAATTCGAGTCTCAATTCTAAACGCTCCGGCGGTATCCGTCCTATATCGTATGTGGTTGTGTACCGCATGCCCCGTGCGGGGCCACCAGGCCCGGGGCGTCCCGAGCGGGGCATTTGGCATCATCTTGGAAGAGTGACCACGCTGAAGGATAGTTGCTGATTGGCCGCTCCAAGTGGTCGTGCTCAGAAAGCAAAGCCCTGAATCGCGAGACGGCGATTCAGGGCGGAGCGCGCTTGGGAGGATTCGAACCCCCGACCTTTGGAACCGGAATCCAACGCTCTATCCAACTGAGCTACAAGCGCAGGACATCTTGAAAATAAGCTACAGACAGCAATTGTCGCTAACGGCCGTGAGTCACTCTCCCTACGCGATTCGGGAGTGCGGCGCGACAGCTAGGAGGAGAGGAGTATGGAAGGCCCAGCTATGTGGTCGCGTGTACGCGCGACACTCGAAAACGAGCAGTACCTGACGGATGCATCCGCGATGAACGACGCCGAACTCATAGCCCACTTCAAGAGGAACCCGGAACAGGCGTACGGGGAGCTTCTCCGGCGCTATTCCGCGGTGATTCTGCGCATGATCCGCCGGTTCATGCATGACCAGGACGAGGTCATGGAAGTCTACACCGCTGTCTGCGAAAGACTACGGGCCAAGGACTTCCGGGCACTGCGACGTTTTCAAATTTCCAACGAACTCACGCCCTGGCTGAGTGTCGTCGTCGCGAACGCCTGTCGCGACCGATTCAGAAAGCTGAAAGCGGTGTCGGTTCCGAAGTCGGTGATCGGCAAGCTCGACGAACGGGAGCAGCTGATCTTCAAGTACTACTACCAGCGCCGGCTGACGCACCAGGAGATCGTCGAGACGATCAAGGGAAAGCACGACATGGAGTGCACGCCCTTCGACGTCACGGAGGCAATCGGCAAGATCAACGAGCTGCTGTCGATCAACAAGCGGTGGCACCTGTTGATGGCTCTGAATCAGAATGCGGCAGCGCCCTCGCTTGAGGACCTTCGCGAGATAGGAATCGAGGCGAGCTCATCAGACAACGTGGATGGTTCCACCGAAGAGGAGGTTCGCCTCGAGACGCTTGACAGGCTCAACGACGCTCTGGAAGGCCTGGACGCGGAAGATCAGCTGCTGGTTCTGCTGCGCTTCGAGCACGGCATGAAGGCTTCCGAGATCGCGGAAGCGATGTCGATCGAAGACCACAAGTACGTCTACACGCGGCTTCGGACCGTGACCAACCGGCTGCGTCGCTCACTCGAAGAGGCGTAGTCAGAACATACGATTGCCGGGCGGGTTGACGAGAGACGGTCAAACTCGCCACCGCATCAGATGCTCGAGACAACACCGGCCCACCCGGATCGCACGATGCCTGCCCTCGACGATCCGTGGCGCGAAGGTCCCATTCCGCTGGACGGTAGCCTCGAACGGGGTGGGTTTCCGCCGTGGCTGATGGCGGGCGGCGTGCTCTTCCTGGCGCTCATCCTCTTCCAGGTCGTCGTCGCGCCGATCGCGACCATCGCCCTCCTCCTGATTTCGGGCGTGAGTGTGGGCAACTTGCTGGGTGAGCTGACGACTCTGGTTACCGAGCGAACGAGCCTCCTGCTCTGGGCCAACACGATCGGGCAGGTGTTCGCCCTCGGTCTGCCGACGCTTGTCGTCGCTCGTCTGCACTCGAGCCGGTCCGCCGCGTTTCTCCGGCTTGCCCCCGCCGACTGGCGCCTGCTCGCGCTGTCCGTTGTGGGCCTTGTCGGACTTTTCCCACTTGTGCAGTGGCTCGGGGAATTGAACGCGGAGCTTCCGATACCGGAGATCGTGCGCGAGTTCGAGCAGCTTATGATAGAGCCGATCGAGCGAATGCTAAAGCAGCCCGGCGCGCTGGGCTTCAATCTCTCGATGATCGCCCTCACACCGGCCATTTGCGAAGAGCTGCTGTTCCGGGGCTACGTTCAGCGGCAGATCGAGCGGAGCGGCGGGGTAGCGGCCGGCGTGCTGATTACCGGACTGATCTTCGGCGCCTACCACCTGCAAATCACGAAAATCATCCCGCTCGTCGTGCTGGGCATCTATCTGGGCTACATCACCTGGCGCAGCGGCAGTATTCTTCCAGCCGTAATCGTGCATTTCGCAAATAACGCCGCCGCGGTGATGATTGGCACGTATGCCGCTCGGAGCCCGGATATGACGCTCGCGGATCTGGACAGCGTTCACATTCCATGGTACTTTCTGCTGGCGGGCGTGCTGTTCCTTGTTGGCGCCGTTTACGCAATGCAGCGGATAGCGCACGACCGCCTGCCGCCCGACCACTCGACTGCGCTACGTCAGATAACACCCGAGGTGGACGATCATGGAGAAGAGGAGCTTTGACAACTGGGTAACAGTATTCAGCAGCGGTACGGACTACGAGGCGGACCTCGTTCGAGACCGCCTGGATGACTCCGGAGTCGACGCCGTCATTCTCACCCGGCGTGACCATGCGTTCAACCTGAATGTCGGTGAACTGGCGGACGTAGCCGTCCTCGTTCCGATCGAGCAGGTCGCTGAGGCACGTCGGGTTCTGTCAGTCGTCATCACCGAGGCCGAGCTGGAAAGTGCCGCTCTTGCCGCCGACCCGGACGCACCCTCGGCGCACGACGAGGACGAACAGTCGATGCTCGATACGGGTATCGATCGCATAAAGTTGAGCGGTCCAGATGAAGAGGAGTAGGTCGCTCACCGAAATCCGACCGGCGCATCCCCAGTGAGTCTCTCGAACGGTGTGGTCCGAATCATAACTGCGGTCGTCGGGATCCCGGCTGTCGTGGCGGCCACGTACTTCGGCGGCTGGCCGTTTATTCTTCTCGTGCTCGCCGGAGCGCTGCTCGCCCAGCGCGAACTGTACACAATCCTTGGTCAGACCGGGATCCGATCGCTGTCGGGCCTCGGCCTTCTCCTGGGGCTCCTGGTGGGGCTGAGGTCCATGGTCCCGCCGACGATTCCGCTTGCGGTGGCGCTCGGGCTCGCCGTCTATGTTCTGCTTTCGAGCCGATTCGAGCGACCCTGGCAGTCGCTGTCGGCCACGCTCATGGGTGTATTTTATCCGACGATGCTGCTGACGTTTTTCATCGATATTCGACTCGGATCGGAAGTCGCTCTTACGGGGCGCGGTGCGTTCTGGCTGACCCTGTCCGTCTTCATTTTTGTCTGGGCGTCGGACACAGCCGCTTATTACGTGGGCAAGGGCCTCGGGCGGCGCCCACTGGCCCGGACGATATCGCCGGGAAAGACCTGGGAGGGCTCCATCGGTGGCGCGATCGGAGCAGTCGTCGCCGCGGGGGCGGTCTGGAGTCTCGAGCTCGTCGGCATCTCGTGGTATCACCTGCTGGCCATCGGCCTGATATGCGGTGTCGTGGGGCAACTCGGGGATCTGGCAGAGAGCCGGATCAAGCGAATCGCGGGCGTCAAGGACTCGGGATCGCTTCTGCCCGGACATGGCGGCGTCCTGGATCGACTGGATGCGCTGGTGATCGCGGTGCCGCTTGCGTACATCTACCTTTCACTCGTGACCGGGATACTGTAGCCCACAGGAACGATCGAACTGGGCTGCTGTATCAGTTTTTCGGTTTCAGGCGCGCGCCAACACACGAGATGGGCATCTTCATCCCGGGCAAAAGGTCTCAGAATCGTCGATTCTCGTACGAGCCTCGCTACTACGATTCGTCAAAGGACGAGAGCGTAAGGCGTCGCCTCAGGATCATGTCGCGCTCTCGTCGAAAAAGTCGCAGCCCGGTGGCGGCGATATTGCTCGTGGGGCTGCTCGTGCTGGCGATCTACATCTACAGTCAGTTATAACAATCGCAATGCGATCGACGCCGGTCGGTCGCGAGTCGGGGTGATCGTGACGGAAGTTCGAGTGGATCGCGACGGAATCATCTCCGTTATGCCCGACGTGCTCGCCAACAAGATTGCGGCGGGCGAGGTAGTTCAGCGGCCGGCATCTGTGGTGAAGGAGCTTGTCGAGAACTCGATTGATGCCGGTGCTCGTCTGGTCCGGGTATTCACGCGATCGGCAGGGCGCGATCTCATCCAGGTGGTGGATGACGGATGCGGCATGAGTGAGACCGACGCTGTCGCCTGCTTTCGGCGTCACGCCACGAGCAAGATCCGATCCATTGAGGACCTAGAGCAGATACAGACCCTTGGTTTTCGTGGTGAGGCGCTTGCGTCCATCTCGTCCATTGCGCGTGTAGAGCTGAGGACTCGCCGGCGCGAGGACTCCGTCGGCACACTGGTGAAAGTGGAGGGAGGAGCGGGTAGGCCTGCTGAGCCGTGCGCGACTCCGGCGGGAACCAGCGTCTCCGTGCGCAACCTCTTCTATAACGTGCCCGCTCGCCGCAACTTTCTGAAGACTCCGGCGACGGAGTTGAGGCATATCGTTGACACGGTCCAGAGTCTCGCGCTGTCAAACCCGGCGACAGGCTTCGAGCTGCGCCACGATGAGACCGCACTCCTGCGTGTCGACGCCGTCGCCGGTGACGACAGAGTCCGCCGAAGAACGTCGGACGTCTTTGGCGCGGACATCGGAGACCACCTCGTACCGGTCTCCGAGACGACGAGCTACCTTCGGATCTCCGGTTTTGTAGGGCGGCCGGAACGGCATCGGAAGACACCGGCAGATCAGCACCTTTTCGTAAACGGTCGGATGGTCCGAAGCCGCTATCTCGCTCACGCCGTCAAGTCTGCGTATGAGAACATGCTGCCGGAGGCGGCATACCCGTTCTTCGTGCTGTTTCTGGACCTCGATGCGCAGCACATCGACGTGAACGTTCACCCGACGAAGGCGGAGATCAAGTTTGACGACGAGCGCGGCGTGTACGGATTCGTCCGCGCCGTGGTCAAGAAGGCTCTCGGAATGGCGGATCTGATCCCTCAACTGGACGAGGGAGCCAACCTCCCGGGTCTCATGACGGGTGTGTACAGCGCCTTGGATGCAGAGCGAGATCCTTCGTCCTCCACCGCGTGGCCGGGGCAAGACTGGACGACCCAAAGCTCATACGCCTCCGGAGAAAACACCCGTCCAGAATGGGCGGAGGCCTTATACGGTGGCTCCGACGCCGAGGTAAAGCTGGAGCGCCGCCCGGTTGAAGGTGAGCTGCGATACTGGCAGCTGGCCGATCGCTACATCGCGACCCCTCTCCGGTCCGGCCTGCTCGTCGTGGATCCCGTGGGCGCACATCAGCGGATCATCTACGAGCATGCCTTGGAAGGTATGAGATCGGGTCGCGGTCTGGCGCAGCAGCTGCTGTTTCCCGAGACGGTCGAGTTCGCGTCGGGCGACTTCGAGTTGCTGCTCGAGCTGCTGCCACACCTCCGATCTATGGGCTTCGAGGTCGAGGAGTTTGGTGGCCGCTCACTGATCGTCCGGGCGATCCCGGCAGACGTCCGTCAGGCGGCGGCGGAGCACCTGCTCCGAGAGTTTGTGGAGGAGTATCGTCTGGGTCGTGATCGCGGCTCGCTGTCGAGGGAGGAGAATATTGCCCGAAGCATCGCCCGGAGAGGTGCCGTGCGAGCCGGTGCGCGGATGTCACCGACAGAGATGAGCTCGCTCGTCGATCAGCTGTTCCTGTGCGCGTCGCCGTATACATGTCCATCAGGACATCCGACCATGATCAGGCTCTCCACCGAGGAGCTCGCGAGAAGATTCGCGCGCTAGAGTCCCAGCTCGGGCCGTCCTATGCTCAACGACGAGTTCAGGGAGTTCGGAAAAGCGGAGTCGTTGCCATTGTCGGGCCGCATTCTGCTGGGCATCAGCGGCGGCGTCGATTCCGTGGTACTGCTGGACCTTCTCCATGACATTTCGGAAGAGGTTGTTTGCCTGCACGTGAACTACGGTCTGCGGTCGGCGGAGTCCGACAAGGATGAGCAGTTCGTCCGGGACCTATGCGAGAGGTCGGGAAACCAGCTGGTCGTTGTGCGTGCGGAGCGAGAGATGAAGGACGGAAGGGGTTCGGTCCAGGAGATTGCGCGGGCCATTCGGTATCGCGAGTTCGAAAAGGCGGCGCGTACTCGCGGCATAGGGATCGTTTCTGTTGCTCATCATGCAGATGACCAGGTCGAGACGGTCCTGATGAATCTATTCCGAGGCGCCGGCCTGAACGGTCTGGCTGGAATACCCGTGTCGCGAGATCTGTCAGACTCCGTCAGGCTGATTCGGCCGTTGCTGTTTGCGCGCCGAGAAGACATCCTGCACTACGCGCAAGCCAGGGGACTGACCTGGCGCGAGGATGCGTCGAACGCGGATCCCCGATATCGCCGCACGGCCGTGCGCAACGAGATTTTGCCTCTCGTCGAGAAATACTTCGGAGATGCAACGGCAGACAACATCCTTCGGGCATCCAACCTCGCGCGGGATGCTCTGGCGCATCGCCGGCGGCTCGCCTCCCTGGGCGCTGTGATTCCGGACAGCCCCGAGCTTTATCTTGCAGATCTGCTGGATTTGACGGAATCACTGCAGACGAGGGTGATTCTTGACGCTCTACAACGTTTCCTGCCCCATGCCCCGCGGACGCGAGCGGCCGCCGAGCAGGTTCGAGACTTGCTCGTCATGCAGACGGGAAGGCGGGTGGACTTTGGGCCATCTTCCGTCGTCCGGGAAAGGGACGCTCTCAGGTTCGTGCCGAACCGGGAAATGCAGGATCAAAGGCAGGCATTTGAGTCAGCCCTCGAGATCGGCGAGGCTATCATCACTCCTTCGGGCCTCCTCGCTACCTATCAGCTCGCGCACATCCCGAGCCAGCTCGACGTTCGCAGCCGGCGTGTCGAATTTGTGGACGCCGCCCGACTCCGGCTCCCGTTGACCGTGACAACGTGGAAAGACGGGGATCATATCGCGCTTTTCGGCGGGGGAAGAAAGAAGGTGAGCGATCTTCTCACCGATCGGAAGGTGGCACATGCAGACAGGCGTGACGTACTGGTGGTCAGGTCCGCCGAAGACATTGTCTGGGTTGTCGGCGTTAGTCTGTCCGCGACCTTTGCCATCAACTCAGCGTCCGAGTCGGCTGTCGTGCTGGCTTTCATTCCGCATGACGCCGCTTAGCGGTTTCTAAAGTTGGTCGCGGTCGCGTAGCTTCCGTGGGCACCAATAAATCGAACAGCCGACCGTCAGCATGAGTCTTTCCGATATCGCTCGCGAGAATCCAACAGTGTATTGCAAAGGTGAGCGCTTCAGGCTCTACCTGGGTCGTGACGAGATCCAGGC
>JBFGEP010000005.1:0-18201 GCA_041580055.1 Rhodothermales bacterium
CATCGGGTCTGACGCCCGTACGCTCGCCTGGATGTCGCGGTTCAATCCGCCGTACAGAGTGAAGCCCCTCGTAATCGGCGCATAAATCCTGTTGTCGAGGCTGAACCCGAGGAAGTTTCCTTTGCTCTTCATGACCCCTATCACCTCGAAGCGGTGGCCGTCAAAGCGAACCGTCTTGCCGATGGGGTGCTCGTTTGGAAACACTTGATCCACAATCTCCGATCCCAACACGACTACGGACCGTGCGTACTGTACGTCCTGTGCGGTGATGTATCTCCCCTGATCGAGTTGCCAGCTGTAGTTACGCAGGAAGTCTTCGTCCGTCCCCAGAAGAATGATGTTCGGTTCGGTCTCCAGGTCCCGGTGCTTGACCCGTGACAGCTGAAAACCATCCACGGGACTCACAGTGGCCGGTAGAGACAACGACCGCTCCAGCCTCTCAATCTGTTCGTACGTGATTCTGGGCCGATTTCGAACACTGGGATCCAGCTCACCAAACTGGATGCCTGGCCACCTGGAGATGGTAAACGTGGAGGCGCCGAGAAACTGGATACGATCCTTGAAATAGACGTCGATCACCTTGACCGCAGTGATGGAAACGATGATCGCAAAAACGCCCACGACCATCCCCGCGAGCGTCAGACCGGATCGAAGCTTGTGCCCCCGGATGGAGGCCAGCGCCATTCGAAATGCTTCGAGAAGAGCCATGAATTCCGGCCGGTTCTATTCGTACCTCAGTGCCTCGATCGGTTCTTCGGCAGCCGCAGTCCATGCGGGAGCCAGACCGAACACGACGCCCACCAACACGCAGATTCCGAAAGCGATACCCACCATCGTGAAGTCAAGCGTGGAAGGAAGGATCGTGCGCACGGCAAAGCCCAGTGGAAGGGCCAGCAGCACACCCAGGGTCCCGCCGATCAAGCACACGATCACGGCCTCCACAAGGAACTGAGCCAGGATTGTCCTTCGCGGTGCCCCCACCGCCTTCCGTATTCCGATCTCGCGCGTCCGCTCTTTGACACTCACAAACATGATGTTCATCACACCGATGCCGCCCACCAGCAGCGATAGCGCTGTCAGCCCAATACCTATCGTGTAGATCGTGGTCTTTATCGGTGACAGCTGCTCGCGAAGCGACTGCTGCTCGTTGATCTCGAAGTCGTCTTCTTCCTTCGCGTCAAGGCGACGTGCAACGCGGAGTACTCCGGTGATCTCGGCCTTGGCGTCCTCCACGTTCACACCATCCCTGAGCCTGACGCGCACGGACACGTCCCTTCGCTCCATCCCGAACTGTCTTTTGAAAGCATCGAGCGGGATGACCACCTGCAGATCGGCGGACCCTGTAGCATCCGCGGTCTCACCCTTTTTCTCGAAGACGCCTACAATCTCGAATCGATTTCCACTAATGGTGAGCTCCTTGCCGATCGGATCCCCGACCGGAAAAAGCTCTTCTGCGATGCGAGCGCCTACGACGCATACACGCCGGCCGCCGCGATCCTCGACCTCCGAGAAGAACCGACCCGTCTCCAACCCGAACTGGTGCACGAGAGCGTAATCAGCGGTAGCCCCGAGCGTTTGTACGCCCGACAGGGACTGGCTCTTGTACGAGACAGCGCTCCGCATGGTACTCGCGACCGGCACGGCGGCCACCGCAAACTGCGACCTGTCGGTTATCACTTCTGCAAGATCAGGCGTGATGTTCGGCCGGTTGATATAGTTCCACCAGTCGCGCACCACGGCCCACGGCCACTTTTCGATGTACAAGACGTCGGTACCCAGCGTGGCCATGTCCTGCTCGAAGTCCTTCTCGATTCCGTTCACGACCGTCGCCATGAGCGTGACGGAAACCACACCGATAATGATGCCCAGCGTGGTGAGCGCGGACCTCATCTTGTGGACGCGAAGGGCCCGAAGTGCAATTCGAAAGCTCTCCCAGAATTCGAGAAGAACGGCAAACAAGGGCAGTCGACCCTCCGGGGACGAGAGATGCAGGCTTTCCCCACGGAGTACGCACTGCACAATGGCAGGTTGCGGGATCGTTGCGGCCGGGAGAACGTACTCCCGACAAAACAACGATCGCTCCGAGGCTACATGGGAAAGGTCTCCATCATCCGCGAATTCTGGGAATTCCTCCGCGTCAGAAAGAAATTCTGGCTCGCACCGATCGTTGTGATCCTGCTGCTATTGAGCCTTCTCATCGTTCTGACGCAGGGCTCAGCGCTTGCGCCCTTCATCTACGCCCTGTTCTGAGCCGCGGCGGCCGGATCAGAGGTCTTTCTCGAAGCGAATCCTGAAGTCCCGGTACACCGGGTTGTAGTCCGCCCTGGTGACACGAAAATCCTCGGTGAGGCCCATCACCGTCATGCCTCGATCACGGTTTGGAAACGTGTCGTAGGCAAGCCGGCGGTATCCCCACGACCGAACCGTGTCACACATGTGTTCGAGGAGAATCCGAGCGATACCGCGCCTCCGGTATTCCGAAAGGACGCCACCCTTGGCGCTGTAGAACGTAAACCGGTCCTCCTTGTAACCGACCTTGAAGCCGACCGGCACGCCCGACACGTACGCAAGAAGGATCATGAGGTCCTCCCGTTCGAATGTGTTGATGACCCGGTCCTCACGAAAAATGTGTTGATTCAGGTCCTGCAGAACGTCGAGATGGTCGAGGCCTACGAGCCGCACATCGACGTGCCAGTCTTCACTGTCGAGTCCCTCAGCGATGTAGGTGGTGCTCTCCATCAGGCTTCGAAGGGTAGGCCGTCGGCGAGCATGGGAGGCACGTCCGCATCGCGGCCGCTCAGCTGGCGGCCGGATTCCTCGACGACGATACACGGTTCAAGGATCGACTCCGGAACGTCCGAGATAAATCGTGACGGGCGGGCGAAGTACTCGCCTTCGTGGCGTCGGTAGCGGACGCTCGGGTAGGTGATAAAGAGGTTCTCCTCCGCACGAGTGATGGCCACATACAGCAGGCGGAGCTCCTCGTCGAGCGCGTCGTCGTCGTTCATCGCGTAGCCCGTCGGCAGGACTCCTTCGAGGGCCTGGATGACAAAGACCGTGTGGAATTCAAGGCCCTTTGCCGAGTGAATCGTGGACAGCACAAGTGGGCTTTCGTCGTCCGGCGTCGGCTCTCCGTCGATCGCCGTCAACTCGATGGGGTCCAGTGCAAGGGAAGACAGAAACTGCTCGCGCGACGAGAACTGGCCCGCGAGGCCCACAAAATGCTCCAGGTCCTGCTGGCGCTTGGGGTAGTCGTCGAAGTACTTCCGCGTGAGAATCGGCTCGTAGTAGGCCACGATGTCCTCGACTTCCGCTGTAAGCGAGCTCGAAGCCCGGTGCCTTCTGAGCATGCCGAAAAGCCTCTTGAGCTCTTCGATGTAGCGCGGCGAGTACGGCCGCTCCTGCAGCTCGTACGGATCGCCGGATGAAGACGTGATCCACTCGATAAGATCGCGCGCCGTTTTGGGCCCGATACCCTCAAGCAGCTGCAGAGCGCGATTCCAGGCGACGGCATCGTGCGGGTTCTCCAGGATCTTCAGGTAGGAGATCACGTCCTTGACGTGCGCCGCCTCGCTCAGCTTCAGTCCCCCGTACTTGACGAACGGGATATTGCGCCGGTTGAGCTCGATCTCGAGAGCGTACGAATTGAATCCGCTTCGAAAGAGAACAGCGATCCGATTCAGCGGAGTCCCGTCCTCGCGCAGCTGCAGTATCATCTGCGACACGAAGCGGCTCTCGACTTGATCGTCCGGCGTTGGGACCACGCCCGGCAGATCACCGGTGCGCCCGTCCGAGAAGAGGTGTTTCTCGTACTTCTTCCGGGCGTGATCGAGGACGTGATTCGCGAGGTCGAGGACCGGCTGGGTCGAGCGATAGTTGTGCTCCAGCTTGAGGATTCGTGTGCCCGCGAAGCGATCGGGGAACTCGAAAATGTTCGCCGGATCGGCTCCTCTGAAGCGGTAGATACTCTGCGCGTCGTCACCTACGGCCATCACGTTCCCGTGCACGGTGGCGAATTTCTCTACGAGGTCGGCCTGAAGACGGTTCGTGTCTTGGTATTCATCGACGAGGAGGTGAAGACAACCGCGCGCCACACGGTCCGCTATCTCGTCGTCGGAGTAGAGCAATCGAATAGTGTTCGAGAGCAGATCGTCGTAGTCCATGAGACCGTACTGCCGCTTGTACTCGACGTACTGCCGGCGCAGGTGCTCGAGGTCGTCCAGATAATCCACAAACTGCGGGTACCGGTCCACGACGATTTCCTCGAGGGACGTGGTGCGGTTGGCGGCCGAGGAGAACATCACCTGGAGGCGGCGTTTCTTCGGAAACCTGCGATCACTTCGATGCAGACCGGCGGACGTCCGTACGGCGTCGATGACGTCTGCCGAATCGCTGGCGTCCAGGATCGTGAAGTTGTTCGGGTAGCCGATCCTGGGACCGTACCGACGCAGGATCGACAGACAGAAGGAATGGAAAGTGCCGCCCCGGACCCGACTGCAACGGCCGTCCAACAGCGCGCTGGCTCGCGCGAGCATCTCACGCGATGCGCGTCGCGTGAACGTCAGGAGGACGATCCTGTCGGGGTTTACGCCGGTCTCAACGAGGTATGCTACGCGGTAGATCAACGTGCGGGTCTTGCCCGTCCCGGCGCCGGCGATGACCAGTGCGGGCCCACCCGGGGCCGTGGCGGCGGCATACTGCTGCTCGTTGAGCTCGCTCCGGTAGTCGATCGCCAGCGATGCGGGCTCGGGCGGAGCATCTGGCGACAATATGATCCGGCGTGGCATGGAACAGCGGATGATCCAGTGGAGAGCCCTGGTGGGCGACCGTCGAGGCGTCCGGTGGTCTCGGGCCACGTGACACCCCCGGGGCTCTGTCTACGAAGAACGTGCGGGCCGCGTTTCCGGCGCCCATATTGGCACGGCAGATGCTTTGTTCATACCTTTTTCGGGTCCCCCCACACCCTAGGATCCAACGTTCGTCGCGTTCGACGCGGGACCATCGGGACGTAGTAGCTAGCCCGTTCCGCACCCGACCTCGACCCGGCAGCACTACGGGCAACCGGCCTCGATGGCAAAAGTAATTGCGGTAGCAAACCAGAAAGGCGGTGTAGGCAAGACTACGACATCCGTCAACCTTGCTTGCTCGCTGGCGGCGATCGAACGACCCACTCTGCTGATCGATTTCGATCCACAGGCCAACGGAACATCGGGTGTAGGGATCGACTCGCGGACCGCGCTGAGAACGAGCTACGAGGTGCTGATCGGATCATCCAGCATCGACGACGCCATTGTTGCCACGGACATGCCGTTCCTCGATGCCGTCCCCAGCCACATCAACCTGGTCGGGGCCGAGATCGAGATGGTGGATGTACTGGATCGCGAGCGCATCCTGCAGCACGCCCTTCGAAGGATTCAGCACACCTACGACTTCATCATCATCGACTGCCCTCCGTCACTCGGACTGCTGACGCTGAACGCTCTGACAGCGGCCGACTCCGTGTTGATACCGGTCCAGGCGGAGTACTACGCGCTCGAGGGACTCGGTCAGCTGCTGAACACCATCAAGATTGTACGCCACAACCTGAACCCGTCGCTCGAGATCGAAGGGGTTCTCGTGACCATGTTCGACACCCGGCTTCGGCTGGCGAATCAGGTTGCCGACGAGGTGAGGCGTTACTTCGGGGACCGGGTCTTTCGGACCATCGTGCAGCGCAACGTGCGGCTCTCCGAGGCGCCGAGCTTCGGAAAACCGGTACTGCTGTATGACGCTACCAGCACCGGGGCCCGCAACTACATCGGCCTGGCAAAGGAGATTCTTCAAAACAACCGGTCGCGACTCGAAGAAGAACGCCGTGTGTCAGAGTCGATCTGAACTGTAGCGCGCGCCGACCAACCACTACCGGCACCACCAAACCACAGTCCCAATCATGGCCACAAAGAAAGCAGCTCTGGGTCGCGGTCTCGACGCCCTGATATCGATTGACCGCCCGGCGGGCGACGAGCAGCAGTCGTCGACCTCGACGTCGAAGATGTATGATTTCGAGGATCGGCTCCGGCTCGTCGGCCGTGTGGCGGAGATCGAGGTGGACAAGATCAGCCCCAACCCCTACCAGCCACGCGACTCGTTCGACGAGGCCGGCCTGGAGGAGCTCGCGACGTCCATCAAGCAGGTGGGCATCGTTCAGCCGATTACAGTGCGGGCGGTGGGAGGGGGCCGGTTCGAGCTGATTTCGGGCGAGCGGCGGATCCGCGCGGCAAAGCTGGCCGGCCTCGAACGGATTCCCTCATACGTCCGCCAGGCGGACACGGAGGAAATGCTGGAAATGGCGATCGTCGAGAACGTCCAGCGAGAGGAGCTGAACGCAATCGAGGTTGCCCACGGATATGCAAGGCTCATCGAAGAATGCGGTTTGACGCAGGAGCAGGTAGCCGACAAGATCGGCAAGAGTCGCGTGGCCGTGACCAACACTCTGCGGCTCCTTAAGCTTCCTCCTTACATACAGTCGCTCATCAAGATCGGCAGCCTGACGGCCGGACACGCACGCGCTCTGATGGGCATCGAGGACGTCGACCGGCAGCGGAAGGTGGCGGAAATCGTTGTTCGCGAGGGACTTTCCGTAAGAGAAGTTGAACGCAAGGTCCGATCCCTGAACGAGGCACGCAGCCCGCGGCCCGGCGGAGCGACCCGCAGCACCCCCCGCGCGACGGACCCTCACATCCAGGCCCTGTCCGACCGGCTCCGGTCCCGCTTCAGCACGCAGGTGCACATTCGGCACCAGGGAGCAGACGGGGCCGGCCGCATCGAGATCTCGTACTACTCGCCTGATGATCTCGAGCGTCTGATCGAGGAACTGCTTGAGTCATGACGCGGACATCGCGCTGAACGCGGTGGCGATGGCTCCCGCTTCGCGTCGCCGGCCGGCCGTTCCGTGCCTGCGGTGGGTCACGGTCGTAACCGCCGTTCTTGTCTGGGCCGCACTCTCACCGACAGCCCGCTCCCAGCCGAATTCTGCATCCGCCGAAGGTCCGTCAACCCATAGCCCACGCGGAGCCCTGTGGCGCGCGATGGCGATACCGGGCTGGGGGCAGGTCTACAACCGCCAGTACATCAAGCTGCCGTTCCTCTACGGGGCCATCGGCGGGCTGGCTTTCCTCGTGAGCGACCTCAACGGGGACTACCTTCGGTACCGGAGAGCTTACCTGTACAAATCGTTCCAGGAGCTGGTCGACAGCGGTCAGCTGACCGAAAATCCCAACGAGAGCCTGAAGCCGTACTATGATGAGTTAGCCGCTCGTTTCGGAGCGATATCGTCCAGCCCGCTACGGAGCCAGCGCGACAAACTCAGGCGCAACCGTGACCTTTCGATCGTTGGGATCGGCCTCGTATACGGACTCTCCGTTCTCGACGCATATATCAGCGCGCACTTGCTTGATTTCGATGTCAGCGAGGATCTGACCGTTGTGGTTCGACCGGATCCGAACGGTCTTTCAGCGAGGCTGACGATGACGTTTTGAAAAGGCGCAGGCCGCGTAAGACTTTGAGAAACAAGTTGATTGGGCCGTACATTTAAGTCTGTCTTAGTCACTTGCCACGCTTTATCCGGATCGCACGACAGTCGTCCTCCACTATGCCTCACGATGTGGAGGCCGCTCTCAGCGGCGTTTCTTTCGTCGGGCGGATCCGGAGTCGCCTCACTCTCCTTCACTCACGCCGGACACGCCGATGACCGACGGCAGCAGCCAGCAAAGGCGCAGAACGTCCATGCCAGATCCGCGGGTCGAAGCTTCACAGCCCAGCATTTTCGAAAAGTGCCACGCGTTCTTCGACGACGACGGTCAGTTCAGCACGATCAAGAAGAACGGGCTATACCCCTACTTCAGGCCGATCGAGAGGAACGACGGCACCCGCGCCATCATGAACGGCCGGGAGATCATCATGGCCGGTTCGAACAACTATCTCGGACTTGTGTCCGACCCGCGTGTCCGAAAGGCCGCCTCCGACGCCATCGCCCAGTACGGTACCGGGTGCACAGGCAGCCGCTTTCTGAACGGAACACTCGATATTCACATCGAGCTGGAGGAGCGACTCGCGAAGTTCATGCAGAAGGATGCCTGCATCTTGTACTCGACGGGCTTCATGACAAACCAGGGGGTGATCGAGGCTATCACGCTGGAGCGGTCACTTTACGGCGGTCGCAGCGGCTACAGTCGCGACATTATTTTTTCGGACAAGGACAACCACGCCTGCATACTCGCCGGCACCAAGGTGAGCACGGCCGACACGTGGCGCTACCGCCACGACGATATGAGCCACCTCCGCAAGCTCCTCGAGAAAGCGTCCGACGAACGGCCGGAGGCGGGCAAGCTCATCGTGACCGACGGCGTATTCTCGATGAGCGGCGTCATCGCGAAGGTGCCCGAGCTCGTCGAGCTGGCTGATGAATTCGGAGCTGCGCTGATGCTGGACGACGCCCACGCCGTCGGCGTAATCGGCGAGGGCGGCCGCGGCTCAGCTGCCTACTACGGCCTGCAGGCCGAGGTGCCGATCACGACCGGCACCTTCTCCAAGAGCTTCGCGTCTCTGGGCGGCTTCTGCGTTGGGGAATCGGACGTAATCGAATTCATCCGTCACCATAGCTCAACGCACATCTTCAGCGCTTCAATGCCGCCGTCGAATGTCGCCACCGTACTGAAGAGCCTGGAAATTCTCGAGAAGGAGCCGGAGCGCCTCGAACGATTGTGGAAAATCTCCGACTACATGCGCGAGGGCTTCCGATCGCTCGGGTTCAACGTGTGGACGAGCCAGGCCCCGATCATTCCGGTAGTGATCGGCGACATGAACACCTCGTTCATCTTCTGGAAGAGACTGCTCGAGGAAGGCGTCTTCGTCAACGCCGTGGTGCCGCCCGCCGTGCCGCGCGGACAGAGCCTGATGCGAACGTCGTATATGGCGACTCACTCCGACGAGGAGCTGGACTTCATTCTCGAGGCGTTCGAGCGTGTCGGCAAGGAGTTGCAAGTGATTGGTTCGAACGGTCAGGCGGAGGGAGAAGCCCCCGCGTAACTGATGCCCCGCGCGGTAGGCGCTGATCGTCCTGCCCGAGGAAGGGACGTTCTGCAAAACGAGCGAAGAATCTTGACGATCGATCCCGTCGAGTCGAAACAGGACCTCAGGCAGTTTATCGACTTCCAGTACGATCACTATCGCGGTGATCCGCACTGGATACCCCCGCTGCGGCTGGACGCCCGCCATACCCTCGACACCGCGAAAAATCCCTTCTTCGAGCACGGCCGTCTCCAGCTCTTCCTGGCGCGCGACCCCGAGGGTCGTGTCATCGGCCGTATCGGCGCCATCGTCAACGGTATGCACCTGAAGAAGTACGACGACGGCGTCGGGTTCTTCGGCTTCTTCGAAGTTGTCGAGGACGAGGACGTGGCAGCAGCGCTGATCGAGTCGGCTGCAGGGTGGCTCGAGCGCCAGGGATTATCAGCGATGCGCGGACCCACCAACCCGTCCATGAACGATGTGGCCGGACTACTGGTGGACGGGTTTGAAAGCTCTCCCACCATCATGATGCCATACAACAAGCCCTACTACGCGCAGTTTCTGCAGCGGAACGGCTTCGAGCGGGCAATGACCATGTGGGCGTATTTCGTGCATCAGAAGTACGCCAAGTTCGACAAGCTCTGGCGGGGTCGTGACATCGTGATGAAGCGCCAACCCGGTTTGAGCCTTCGCACGATAGACATGAGCCGGTTTGAGGAAGAAGCCCGGACGATAGTTGACATCTACAACGAGGCATGGTCCAGGAACTGGGGGCACGTTCCGATGACCGACCGCGAGTTCGCCAAGCTCGCCAGGGATATGAAGCAGATCGTCGACCCGAACCTGATCATCGTCGCTGAGTACGACGGCGAGCCGATGGGGTTTGCGATCAGCCTGCCTGACATTAACCGGGCCCTGCGGCACGTGAAGGACGGGCGTCTGCTCCCGACGGGTCTGGCCCGACTCGTCGCCCATCTTAAGCTCGCCAGCATTTCCACGATCCGGACTCTATTGATGGGCGTCCGGCTCAAGTACCAGGGACGCGGCATTGATGCGCTTCTGGTTGCGAGCTCTATCGAGAACGGCATCAGCCGGGGATACGACGCCGCGGAGCTCAGCTGGGTACTCGACAGCAACAGCAAGCTGATCAATCAGCTCGAGGCGATCGGTGCGGTGAAGGACAAAGAGTACGCGATGTATGAAAAGAGGCTCTAGTCTCGGAGCCGTCGATCCGGGACGACCCGCATTCGTCTACTTCGATCTCGACGATACGCTTCTTGACCACCGGCACGCCCAGACGGCGGCCCTGTACGACGTAGCGACAGTCCTTCTGGGCGCAGATCGGACCTCGGATGTGGCCGATCAGATAAAGGCAGCGTACGAGGAGACGAATCGGTCGCTCTGGGCCGAGTACTCGTCCGGCGTGATCACGAAGGACGAGCTTCGAAGGCGCCGCTTCGAACACATCGCGGAGAGCTTCGGTGACGGCCGAGGCTGGTCGGAGTTCGACGACTACTACATGAGGCGGTACGCGCATCACTGGAGGCCGATAGCTGGCGCGCTGGAGGCCTTCGAGCAGGTGGCCGCGTCAGTTCCGGTGGGCATCATCACGAACGGATTTGCAGACACGCAGCACGCGAAGCTGGACAGGTTTCCGCGTCTGCAGGAGATTTCGCGCGCCGTCGTGATCAGCGAAGAGGTCGGCTATCTCAAGCCGGATCGCAGGCTCTTTGAGTACGCCGAGAGGCTCAGCGGTGCGGAGGGAGGCTCGATTCTTTATGTCGGGGACTCGTGGCGCTCGGACGTCCTGGGCGCTCTGGACGCAGGCTGGAGAGCCGCGTGGTATTCGGACGGCGAGCTGCCGGACGATCTACCGAAGGGGGCGTTCGTCTTTGAGCGGTGGACGGACCTGCTGAGGCGTCTCAGCTGACGCCGCCGGGGGAAACAAAAAAAGCCGCCCGGCGGGCAGCCTTTTTTGTAGATCCCTCAACGCGATGGCCTCCATCTGAACCGTTCAACCGCATGCGCAATCAATCGGGTTCAGATACTGGAGGCCCATCTCTGTGATCACGCTATTAACGTGATCGCCGATCGGAGGCTCTTTCCCGAAGGCCAGAGCTTTCATCACACCGCATGGGCACACAGTGTGTCGACCGTCGTTGCCTGAAGGAATGTGATTCTTGCCGGTCCACTCCACGGCCTTTCGACCGGAGGATGCAGACGCGGACCCCGCATTGTTGCCGCCCGTCTCGCTTTCTGCCAGCTTTCTCCGGTGTGCCGATGACACCGGTTTCGGCTGACAGTCACGTGGACGGCCGTGTCTTTTGGCCGGCCCGCAGTCGCTCCATCCGCGCAATTCGCATTACGCGGCGGACACCACGGCGGCCTCGGACTTTCCCGTCTTCCCGGCAGGTTCTACCCTGCCCGGTGCGGAAACCACGATACGGTCGGCGCCCACGCCTTTCGACGCAGAAGCCGCGATCGCACTCCACAACCAGTTTGCGGAACGCAGCGGGTCGCCGACAGACCTTGCGGCCTGCCACCGTCCGTTGCAGATGCTGCCTACCCCGCCCGTCCGTGCGCACTTTACCGACGCACCAGGGTTTGACCCCTGTCACGCCGACGCCACACGCACGAGGAATCGAGGCACCGATCCACTCGAACGAGCCCGCGGTCTGGCAGCCGAAGCCGAAGCTCCGGTCCCTTCGCGGTACCCTCGTTTCACGGGTCGGCGAGCTTTCCGACACCGAAGCGCCGGTCCCCCTCGCCGACAGTGCATCTCGTTGGCCCCGTCGGACCTTTCGGTCCTCACTGGCTGACCTCATGCAGCCCAGAGACTCAGTCGCGTCAAGGAACAGTGCCGTTAGGCACGCCGACTATGATAGGCTGACCCCGACGCGCCTGTCAATCAGAATTGATCCACAAATAATGCACATTCCTAATCCACAGTGTGGAAAACGTGTGCGTGTAGAAACAGCCCCAGACCAGAAAGCCCGGCCGTGAAGCCGGGCCTTAGGGTGCCCACTGGCGATGCGACTGAGCTCTGTGGCACGCCGGTTCGCCTGTCCGTACGGCCATCAAGGCACGCATGAGGTGGCAGAATATACTACGCCCCTCTGACCGCAGGCAACAACAATAACGGATTTAACACAGAAAGCGGCTGCGAGCCGCCAGAAAGCCGTTTCTTGAACTGTGGCAATAACGGATCTCGTCAAAACCGGAAATTGTTCAGAAAGGCCTCTATCGCCCGCGGCTCGAGAATGATCGTCAGCAGCAGACCCCCGAGCGCACCGCCCAGATGGGCCTCGTGAGCGATGCCACCCACGGAGCCCCCCTCCATCCGCCGGTTGATGGCGTAGATCGAGAGGACCACGTACCCGACAGCGAAGACGATGGACCACATCGGGATGACCCCGAAGAAGTAGATCTTCTGGAACGGGAAGAACAGGCAGTAGCCGAAAAGAACTCCGCTTACAGCCCCCGAAGCTCCTACCGCGGCATAGCCCTCGTTGTCATGATGCAGCGCCAGTGTCAGGCCATGCGCCGCCAGCTCGGAGCCGAAGTACAGCACCAGAAAGTCGACCGAGCCGAGCAGCACCTCCAACAAGGGGCCGAAGAAATACAGCGTGATCATGTTGAAGGCGAGATGCCCCAGACCTACGTGTACGAACCCCGCGCTGATCAGCCGCCAGTACTCCTTGCGAACCAGGACGGCACGCGGCCGAAACGACAGCCGATCCACCAGATTCGGGTCCACAAACAACGCATAGCCACTGACCAGGGCGTTGATCAGTATCAGCAGAAACGTGACCGGTGCGTCCGTCAAGCCTGGCATCCGTGTTCTCGGGCTGCGGGGTGGGTCGTGAAGATGGTCCTACGCGGCTACAGCGACGAGGTGCTCAACCATAGACCGGAACACACCCAGGCCGTCCGGCAGGCCCAGCGCCGGGTCGGAGTTCCGCTCCGGATGCGGCATCATTCCCAGCACGTTGCCCTCCCTGCTCAGCAGGCCGGCGATGTTGCGCGCACTGCCGTTGGGATTCGCACCGCGCGCGACCTCCCCGGCCGGAGTAGAGTACCGAAACGCAACACGCCCTGTCGCCTCCAGCTCGTCCAGCGTCCGGTCGTCGGCGAAGTAGTTTCCGTCCCCATGAGCGATCGGCATCTCGATCACCTGTCGCGCTTCGTAGGCCGACGTAAACGGCGACGCGGCATTGTCCACCCTCAGATGCACGCGGCTGCACCGAAACCGTAGAGAGTCGTTGCGGATCAGCGCTCCCGGCAAGAGGCCCGCCTCACAGAGAATCTGGAAGCCGTTGCAGATCCCAATGACCAGTCCGCCATCCCGTGCGAACCGAATCACGTCTTTCATCACCGGAGAGAAACGCGCGATGGCGCCGGACCGGAGATAATCTCCGTAGGAAAAGCCGCCGGGCACGATGACGGCGTCCACATTGCCCACGGTCGGCTCCTTATGCCAGATGAAACGGGCCTCCTCCCCGAGAACATGACCAACGGCATGGTACGCATCGTGGTCACAGTTGGAACCGGGGAAGACGAGTACTCCGAAGGCTGCAGGCATGTGGTCGTGGCGGAAGTGAGTCTGTCGGCCCACCGGCCGACTCGGGATGGTTCGCGAGACCAAATGTACCACTCGCCCGGCCCGGTGTCGAATGCACAACTTCAGAAACTCACCGCCCGGGCTAGCTTCGTCAAAAAAGAAAGGCGCCGGCCTGAACGGCCGACGCCTCCCTGTTCCAAACCGGAAGCGATTACGACTGAACGGCCTGGATCTCCAGAATGATCTTCACCTCGTCGGCGACGATGACGCCACCCGCCTCCGTCAGGTTGTTCCACGTCAGGCCGAAGTCCTTGCGGCTGATCTTGCCGGTCGCCTCGAGCGCTACGCGGGGTTGGCCCATCGGCCCCACCGCCGAGCCTGCGAACTCACCGGACAGTACGACCTCACGCGTCGTGCCTCGGATAGCAAGGTCGCCGACCAGGTCAAAGCTGCTGCCTTCCACGTTCTCGACACGCTTCGAGACGAAGGTGATCGACGGGTGATTCTCCGCGTCAAAGAAGTCGGCGGAGCGCAGGTGGCCATCTCGCTTCTCGATTCCGGTGTCGATGGAGTTGACGTCGACCGTTGCCGAAGCCTTGAGTGTGGAGAGATCCTCAGGATTCAGCGAAAGGTCCGCTTCGTACAGGCGGAATGCGCCGTTGACATTGGTGATGCCGAGGTGACGGACTTTGAACGATACGGCGGAATGAGCGGTGTCTACTTGGTACGAAATGACCATTGGATCGTCTGAAACGTTGTCGTGGCGCTCGGCCGCCGACAGATCGGGACTGGTCGAAAGTCCGAGCAGGAACGAGGCGAGAATGCCTACCATCAGATTCTTCATGGCGGTTGTTGGAGTTGAGTGACTGGAGGACGTCGATAACACGATATACTTGGTGTCACAATATTTGTTGCAACAACTATATGAAACTATGTCAAAGGGCGAACAGCAATGTAGCGGGCGGGATGCCGGGACCGGAGTCGGCCGGAAGCTTAGCGGATCAGGTCTCGGACCCGGTCGGCCTGCTCCTGCTGCGCCTGGTCCACTGTCGGGCTCTGGCGCCACTTCTCGAATTCGCCGTACAGATAGTAGCCGCCGGCCACGAGCAGCATCAGGATCAGTATGCGGTACCGCATTTTCATCTCTCCTGGCCAGTCTACGGGTAGGGTTTGCCTGAGGTATCGGCTCGAGACTCCGATTTTGTTAGCCCGGTGCTCCTCTTGCCGTCCGCTCCCGTCGGTTGCAGGCGACAGCAAATCTGGGCTAGCTTGCCTTCCCCACACCCAACGGGACGAACCTTCATGATACCGAAGGAGCTCTTCAAGAAGATCCGGCAGATCGAGATCCGCACGAAAGGGCTCGTGAACAGCGTCTTCGGAGGAGAATACCATTCCGCCTTCAAGGGGCAGGGCATCGAGTTTTCCGAGGTCCGCCCATACCAGATCGGGGACGACATCCGTTCTATCGACTGGAACGTGTCGGCTCGGACGGGCGACACCTACGTCAAGATCTTCGAGGAAGAGCGCGAGCAGACCGTGATGCTCGCGGTCGACATCTCGGGATCGAGCAGCTTCGGTTCGGAGGGCAAGTTCAAACGCGAAATCGCGGCCGAGATCTGCGCGATCGTAGCCTTTAGTGCGATTCAGAACAACGACAAAGTGGGTCTTCTCCTGTTCTCGGACGAGGTAGAACTGTTCGTGCCGCCGAAGAAAGGCCGACGGCACGTCCTTCGCCTCATTCGTGACCTGTTCGCCCACGAGAGACGGTCGACCGGGACATCGATCTCGGTCGCTCTAGAGCACATGATCCATGTGCTTCGCAGGCACTCCGTCGTCCTCCTCCTGAGCGACTTCTTCGACTCGGGTTTCGAGAAGCCGATGCGGGCGCTTGCACAGCGGCACGATCTCGTGGCCGTTCATTTGCAGGACAACCGCGAGAGCGACCTCCCCGCCGTCGGACTGATCGAGCTGACGGATGCCGAATCTGGCGAGACGGTCGTGGTCGACGGCGGCAGCAGCAGAGTCCGCCGGGCCTTTGCCGACCGCGCGGCGCGTCGCCAGCGCGAGCTCGACGACCTCTTCCGGAGAATCCAGCTGGACCGCGTGCTGATTCGGACCGATCAGAGCTATATCGACCCCCTCATCGAGTTCTTTCGGCGGAGGAATCGCTCCAGATGATTCGGGCAAACACGATCCGGTCGCACGCGACGGTCGCCGCTCTGAGCCTGTTCGCCATTCACACACAAGGTGGATCAGCGAAGGCTCAGGAGGTGCGAGCCTACACGACCGCCGACACCCTTTCGGTGGGCGAGAGATTTGAGCTCGTCGTGGTCGCCCGTCACCCGCTATGGGCCAACGCCATCTTCCCTTCGCCGCCTCCGGACTCTGCGGGAGAGTTCCTGCAAATTGGTGACATCCTGATTCTAAGTGCCACGTCAAAGCTGTCACACGAAACCGGTGAAACGGCGATCGACAGCGTGCTCTACTCGGCTACCACCTTCGAGCTGGACACGGCCATCGTTGGAAGGGTCCCCATCGGCTTTGTGTCTGACCGCGACACGATCACCGTTCTCAGCCAGGCATTCTTGCTTCCCGTCCGCTCGGTGGTGCCGCCCGACGCGGAAGACATCCTCGACATTGCTCCACTGGCCGAGTTCCCGCGTCCCGTGTGGCCGTGGCTCCTATTTCTGGCACTGCTGATCGCGGCGATGGCAGCGTTTGTCTTCTGGTACCGCCGCTCTCCCGAGGTCATCGGCCTGGCTCGTGGTGAAGCGCCGGCGCAACGGCTGCCTCCTCTGGAGGAGGCCGCGAACCGTCTGGACGCACTCCGCACGGCGCACCTCGAAACGGACGCCTCGAAGAAGGCGTTCTTTGTAGAACTATCGGACATCCTGCGGACGTATCTCTCGCGGCGCCTGGAGGTGCCGGCACTGGAACGTACGTCCCGGGAGGTGTTGGCCGATCTAACGGATCTCGAAGAACAAGACGGCTTCCCCGGTGCTGTGCTCGACTCGACGTCGCAGTTGCTTGACATCAGCGACCTTGCCAAATTCGCCGAGATCTACCCTACCGAACCGAGATGTCGCGAATTCCTGGACACGGCCGGGGAGATCGTCGAGAACGTCGAAGCACACCTGACCCCGGAGGCCCTGCCAGCGGAGGAGGCGCAGGCCGACGAGATCATCGAGACAACATGAACCCTTTTTCCCCCCAGCTGGTCCATCACCTCGCGAGCGCTAGCCGAGTGGCCGTCCTGACGGGCGCCGGCATCAGCGCAGAAAGCGGCGTCGCAACGTTTCGCGACGCCGGTGGGCTGTGGGAAAGCCTCAGGCCCGAGGAGCTGGCCAGCTTTGATGGCTTCATGTCGAACCCCGAGCTGGTACAGCGGTGGTACTCACATAGGCGCCAGATAGCCAACGACGTCCAGCCAAACCCGGGACACTTTGCGCTCGCAGCCTTCGAGGACGTCTTCGATGAGTTCCACGTGATAACCCAGAACGTCGACAACCTGCACCAGCGGGCCGGTTCGCGGAACGTGATTGAGCTGCACGGCAACATCCTCCGGAACTACTGTATCTCCTGCCGCAAGAGCGCGCCCGAGGATGTGCTGAAAGAACCGGGATCCGACGGTCTGTTCAGATGTCTTGACTGCGCCGGCCTCATTCGGCCGAACGTCGTGTGGGTTGGCGAGATGCTTCCTTCGGGTGCGATCGAGCGCGCGGACGCGGCCGCCCGCCGCACAGACGTTTTCCTGAGCATCGGCACGAGTGCGGTCGTGTATCCGGCCGCGTCGGTACCGATCACAGCGCGCCTCAACGGTGCGTACGTGGCCGAGATCAACGTGGAGCAAAGCGCGATCGGCAGCAATCTGGACGAGGTCGTGATCGGACCTTCCGGCGTCGTCCTCCCCGCCCTGCTCGAGTCCGTCCGCAGCCTCAGGCTGAAGCACGCGGATCAACGCTAGCTCCGTATGGACATCCCCCTCACCTTTGCACATCCCGGTTTTCTGTGGCTGCTCCTGGCGTTGCCGCTGGTGCCGTTGTGGGAGTGGTACCGGTCAAGGCGAGAAACAGGTCTTCGATTCAGCACGGTCGAGTCGGCGGCCGGCCTTCCGCAATCCTTCTGGACCCGGATCCGGTGGATGCCTGTCGCGCTCCGCACGGTCGGTGTCGCGCTCGCCGTGACGGCGCTCGCGAGGCCTCAGGAGCGCAACGTCGTGCGGGAGCGATTCGCGGAGGGGGTCGACATCATGATGGTGCTCGACACATCCACATCGATGAGGGCGCAGGATTTCCAGCCAAACCGATTCGAAGCGGCGAGAGAAGTCGGATCCGAGTTCATTCGCGGTCGGCTCTCGGACCGAATCGGTCTGATCGTCTTTGCGGCCAAGGCGTATACGCAGGCACCGCTGACGCTGGACTACGACTTCCTCCTCAGCATGCTGGAAGAGGTCGAGGTCGGTGTGATCGAGGACGGCACGGCTATCGGAACTGCACTGGCGATGGCAACGAACCGCCTGAAGGACACCGAGGCGGTGAGCAAGGTCGTCATTCTCCTCACCGACGGGCAGAACAACCGGGGCGAGATTGATC
>JBFGEP010000006.1:0-17859 GCA_041580055.1 Rhodothermales bacterium
GACCGTTCACGTTTCGCGCCGCGCGGCCGGCCGTCTGAATCAAAGAACGATCGCTGCGCAGAAATCCCTCCTTGTCAGCGTCGAGGATGGCGACAAGCGACACCTCAGGTAGGTCGAGACCTTCCCGCAGGAGGTTGACGCCTACCAGTACGTCGAACTCGCCGAGCCTGAGATCCCTGAGTATGTCGACCCGCTCGAGGGCGTCGATGTCGGAGTGGAGGTACCGAACACCGACCCCGTAGGACTCGAGATAGTCCGCGAGGTCCTCAGCCATCCGCTTCGTGAGCGTCGTAACGAGGCACCTCTCGGATCGCTCGATGGTGCGCCGTATCTCCTCCAGAAGGTCGTCTATCTGGTTCTTGGTCGGCCGCACCTCCACCCGCGGATCCGGGATTCCGGTGGGACGGATGATCTGTTCCACAAAGACCCCCGCGGACCGCTCCAGCTCGTAATCACCGGGCGTCGCACTCGCGTAAATCACCTGATGCTGCGCCGCCTCGTACTCCTCAAAAGTCATCGGCCGGTTGTCGAGCGCCGAAGGCAGCCGGAACCCGTGCTCCACGAGCGTCAGCTTGCGCGCCCGGTCGCCATTGTACATCGCACGCACCTGAGGCAGCGTTACGTGGCTTTCGTCGATAATCATCAGGAAGTCGTCCGGGAAGTAGTCCAGAAGGCAGTACGGACGCTCGCCGGGCTGACGGTCCGAAAGGTGACGGGAGTAGTTCTCGATCCCCGAGCAATAGCCGACCTCCCGTATCATCTCGAGGTCGAACAGGGTTCGCTGCTCCAGGCGCTGCGCCTCCAGCAGTCGATTCTCTTCGCGAAGCACCGCGAGTCGCCAGTTTAGCTCCTCTTCAATCGACTTCAACGCATTGTCAAGCTGGTCGCGGGGCGTGACGAAGAGCTTGGCCGGATAGATTGTGAGGTGCGATTCCTCCGACTTCGTCTGACCCGAAATCGGTTCGAACACGCTGACACGCTCAATTTCGTCGCCCCAGAACTCGACCCGATAGGCCAGGTGCTCCATGTAGGCGGGGAAAACCTCCACCACGTCGCCGCGGACCCGAAATGCACCCGGCCGGAAGTCGATGTCGTTGCGGGTGTAGTAGATCGATATCAGGTCGCGCAGCAGCTGGTTTCGTTCGTACTCCTGACCTGTCCGGAACTGCACTATCTGGGAACGATACTCTTCGGGCGAGCCGATTCCGTAGATACACGAGACGCTGGCAACCACGATCACGTCGCGCCGACCCGACGTGAGGGCGCTGGTCGCCCGGAGCCGCAGCCTGTCGATTCGATCGTTGATCGACATGTCCTTCTCGATGTAGGTATCGGAGTGGACGATGTACGCCTCGGGCTGGTAGTAGTCGTAGTACGAGATGAAGAACTCGACGGCGTTCTCTGGGAAGAACTGAGAGAACTCGGCGTAGAGCTGGGCCGCGAGCGTCTTGTTGTGACTCATCACTAGCGTCGGCCGGCCGTGCTGCGCAACTACGTGGCTCAGGGTGAAGGTCTTGCCTGTGCCGGTAGCCCCGAGCAGGACTTGATGCGGAAGGCCTTTCTGGAGACCCTGGACGAGCTCGGCGATGGCGCTCGGCTGGTCACCGGTCGGTTCGAAGCTCGACGTTATCCGAAACGGGATCTGTTCGACTGCTTGGTGCGGCATTCCGGACGGGACTGGTTCGATGCCTCATACCGGCCGGGGAATCGCAGGTTGCGACTCCCGGTGTTCGTCGTCCGTCAGGCCTGTCGGAACCAGCGTACGATGTCGACAAAGCTCGGCTTCTTGCCGTACATCAGAATTCCGACACGGTAGATCCGCGAGGAGACCCAGATCGATCCGACGAACGCCCCGCCCAGAAGGGCGAGCGAGAGAACGGTCTGCCACAGCGGTACGTTGGTCGCGGCCACGCGCACCGTCATCAGAATGGGAGAGAAAAAAGGGATAATCGATAGCCAGAAGGCGAGAGCGCTGTCCGGGCTCTCTATCACAGGGCTGATCAGAAGCATCGGGATGATGATCGGAGCAGCGATCGGGAGAACGAACTGCTGAGCGTCGGACTCCTGCTCAACGGCGCTGCCGACCGCGGCGAACAGGCTCGCGTAGAGGAGGTATCCGCCGACGAAGAACAGTACGAACAGCACGAAAGCCGAGAACGGGATCTGCGGGATGCTGATGCCCGCGGCGTCCAGCAGGGCCTGTTGATCCGCGGAATCAGTAAGGCCGTACTCGGCCGGTTCGATGAAGAGCGAGGCAATCGTGCCACCGAACGCCATGATCGCCATCCCCATCGTGGACCAGACGAGGAACTGGGTGAGTCCCATGGCTCCGATACCGAGCACTTTGCCCATCATCAGCTGGAACGGTCGCGCGGAGGAGGCGATCAGCTCGGCAATTCGGTTGGTCTTCTCCTCGATCACGCCCCGCATAACGAACGCTCCATAGATGAACACGCATATGTAGATCACGAATCCCATTACGTAGCCGATCCCGGCGAGCGCGGCCGCCGCGTCCGCCTCCTCACCCTCTTCGGTGATCCGCAGCATGCGCACGTCAACCGCCTCGCTCAAAATGCGAAGCACCGCCTCCGAGGCTCCGACACCGATCAAGCGCTGGCTCCTGACCGCCTGTCCGACCACCTGCTCGAGCTGCGTTGAGAACATCAGTCCCCCGCCGCCGCGCGAGTAGTACGACGCTGACCCTCCCCCCGATAACAGGGACAGCGGCAGGACGAGGTAGCCGTCCACCTCCTCCCGTTCCACCATGGACCGAAGGGTATCCACGGGAACGGCAAGGCTCAGAAACTCGAACTCGGCCGGGAAATCCATGGCCTGCAGGAGGACCCCCGTTTCGTCGACCACGGCAATCCGCTTGACTGCCTGGCTGTCCACGGCAATCATCACGAAGATCGGAACCGCGATCAGCGCAACCATGATGATGGGCCCCAGCAGCGTTCCGACCACAAACCCCCGGGTCGTCACCCGCTGGATGTATTCCCTCTGCGCTATGATCCAGAGAACACTCTTCATCCGGACAACCTGCCGCCTTCGTGGTTCGACAGTGCGGTCTCCCGGGGCCGGCCCTCGGCAGAGACGACGGTGATAAATATCTCGTTGAGGCTCGGCTCCTCCAGCTCGAACCTGTAGATTTGGTCGACCCCCGACATCGCGGCCTCCAGCAATTCACGGGGCTCAGTGCCGTCCAGCAGCCGCACCTCTGCGCGATGCTGCGTCCGGTTGATGATTCGTATCGTTCCACGCGTCTCGAGCGGCGCAAGAAACTCGCCGCTGCCGGTGTACTCGATGCTCACGACGTTGCGCCCGAATGACGACTTGACGTCGCGCAGCGACCCCTGGATCAGGACTCGCCCGTCCGAGATGAGGCAGATGTCGTCACACAGCTGCTCGACCTGCTCCATCCTGTGGGACGCGAAAAGGACCGTCCGTCCCTCATCTTTGAGCTCGAAGATCACGTCCTGGAGGAGGTCGGAGTTGATGGGGTCCAGCCCGCTGAAGGGCTCGTCAAATATCAGCAGTTGAGGTCGATGGGCGATCGTGCCAATAAACTGCACCTTCTGCTGCATACCCTTGGACAGCTCCTCGATCTTCTTTTCCGCCCAGGACGCGATGTCGAATCGATCCAGCCAGTACTGTACCGCCGTCTGGGCGTCACGGCGTCTCATGCCTTTGAGCTCGGCGAGGTACTCGAGGTGGTCCCTTACGCGCATCTTCTTGTACAGGCCGCGCTCCTCCGGCAGGTAGCCCATGACGCGCTGGCTCCACGGCCCGACCGGCTGTTCATGGAATGTGATCCGACCCTCGTCGGGGATCGTGATGTACGCGATCATCCGAATGGTCGATGTCTTGCCGGCGCCGTTCGGTCCGAGCAGACCGAAGATCCGGCCCTCCGACACGTCGAAGCTGACGCGGTCCACCGCGAGCTTGGTCGCGTACCGTTTTGTGACCTCAGAGACGTTGAGCATCAGAGCAAGATTGCGAGGGATGGGTCTCTTTCCGGTGGTGTTCGCATCCGCCGGACTCCATGACTACTGGATCGGCCACAAACTCGGTCTGGTGAAGAAGTGTCATCCGATGGATGCGGGCACAGCATGCTGATCACGCTCGTGGCGAGAACTGTGGTGTGATGGCGGTGCGGCTCAATCGCGGAACTTCAGCACCCGCTCGACGGCGCTGGCGGCCGCTGAGACTCGGTCGGTTGCGATCACGTCGACGCCGGCCTGAATCAATGCTTCGTAGACCGCCTCTCCGACACTCACCGCTCGCGAATCTGTCTCGCCGTAGGTACCGAGAATCACCCGCATGCCGTTTGCATGGGCGAGGTCGATAACATCCGCATGCAGGTCTCCCATTCCCATCCAGACCATCAGCCTCGACGGATCGGCACCGGTGTCGAGAATGGCTGTGAGTTCATCGGCCGTTTCCGCGGGAACGGAGTAGTTCAGCTCCGGCGAGCGCTGCCGGAATGCCATCAGGTCGGCAAGGTTGTACACGATGACGACGACACGATTTGCAGCACCCTGCTGACGAATTTCGGTGACCACCCGGTCGATCGGTATGCCGGGCTTGACGTCGAGCGTCAGCACCGCACGCCCGGCCGCCCACGTGAGCGCTTCAGCCAGAGTGGGAATGCGAAACGGCGTGATGATCCCGAACGCGTCACGAAGCAGCAGTCGACGGGCGTCAAAAAAAGCGTGGGCCGAGAGGGCTCCGGTCCCGGTCGTGGTGCGATCCAGATCCTCGTCGTGCAGCAGCACGAGAACGCTGTCCCGGGTCATTCGCACGTCGACTTCGAGCAGAGCCGGGGCTTCCCGCAGCGTCCGATCCATAGTCGCCAGGCTGTTCTCCGGGTAGCCGGCGATCGGGCCGCCACGGTGCGCGCTAATCAATGGGCCGGCCTCAGAATCGTATCGAAGGTACTCGGAGAGGTCCTCTGAGCTGGCAAAGAACCGGTAGTTCTGAGCCGCTCCGGCGTATGCCGGCGCCGAGGTCTTCGATCCGACTTCCGTCGACTTGCAGCCCGGCGCCCCGGACATCGCAAGGAGGATGACCAGGCTGACAGGAATCAGTTTGGAGAAGGCCTTCCTCATAGCTGTGCTACTGCAGTTGCACGATGTACGCGGTTCCGGGCTGATCATCTGACGCCTGCCCGATGATAGCCACGCTGCCGTCAACCGCGATGTCCGATCCGAAACTTACCTCTCCGACATCGACAATGTGCCGTTGCCGCCACAGCCGCCCCGCAGAACGGCGGAACACGTACACGACTCGATCGATGTTGAATTCGAACCTCAGCTGCTCGTCGAAGCCTACCACCAGCGCCCGGTCGGTGCCGAGAGCCACATTTGACCCGAAGGCTCCGAGGGCAAACGGCCGCACCGGCCTCAGACGCTGTGCTCTCGTCCATCGGCCCTGGGCGTCACGCTCGAAAAGCATGGCCCGTCCCGAGTTGTCGCCGCCGGCCCGGCTCTCGCCGACGATGGCTCTGTTTCCCTGTACGTCCACGGGAAGGAAGAAGTCGTCGAGCCCGCCCAGCCGCGCCTCCGGTTTCCATCGCCCATCGTTCGCATCGAGTCCGAAAAAGTAGGCCGATCCGGGACGCTGGCGCAGGTACGTGGATCCGCCGACGACCATCACGCTGTCGCGCATTACGGCCGAGACACCAAAGACGCCCAGGGTGGGGTCCGAGGTCGGTTGGAGCCGCTGCCACAGAGACCAGTCCCCGCGATCGCCCGACGGTCTGTACACGTACCCGGCACCGTGATACGCGCAGGCGATCACGTCACCCGACGTCGTGACAAGCAGATTGTCGCCGTCGATCGCGACGGCTGCGGCGAAGGCACCTTCGTCGACGACCGGCACCTCCGTGATGCGCGCTGCCTGCGTCCAGTCGCCTGACAGGGTGTCCCGCTCGAAGACGTACGCGGCGTTCGGACGATTCGTGAGCCCCGCCGGCCGGAACGCCGCCACCACGAGCCGGTCCCCGCTGAGGTCGAGGGAACGGCCGAAAAAGTCGCCCGCCGCGCAATCGTCGGGCACGAGCGTCACGATGTGATTCCAGTGCCCGGTCGTGCTGTCGGCCCTATAGAGGTGCGCTGCGCCCGAGTTTTCGCCACACACGTCGGCCGCACTGGCGCCTACCACAGCCCACGGAACTTCGATATCGACCGACACGCCGAAGAAGTCGCCCTGTCGCTCGTCCGGATTCGGCAGCCGGTAGATCTGCGCGGCCGATGGCACGGCAGCGACCGCCACCGCGATCCCCGTCAACAAGATCGTACTCACCGCCACCGAAGGGATTGCCGCCCGGAGACGGCCAGCATATCCGTCAATACGCATGCTCACTCACGAATCCGCTCCACAGTGTCATCCACATGATCTTCAGGTCGAGTGCGATCGACCAGTTCTGGATGTAGTAGAGGTCGTACTCGATTCGCTTCTCGAGCGACGTGTCGCCTCGCCACCCGTGGACCTGTGCCCAGCCGGTTATTCCGGCCTTGGTCATGTGCCGCAGCATGTACCTCGGAATACGGTTCTTGAACTCGTCGATGAAAACGGGCCTCTCGGGTCGGGGGCCGACAACCGACATGTCGCCCTTCAGCACGTTCAGGAACTGCGGCAGCTCGTCGAGAGACGTGCGTCTCAGAAATGACCCGACACCGGTCGCTCGCTGCTCGTCCGCCGTCGCCCAGACGGGGCCGGACTCCCGCTCGGCATCGATCGGCATCGATCTGAATTTCAACATCTCGAACCGGTGGCCGTTCAGGCCCATGCGCTCCTGCCTGTAGAGCACCGGTCCACGTGAGGAGATCTTGACCGCCGCGGCGATAGCCAGCATCAGGGGGGATGCCAGGACCAGGACGGTGGCCGAGAAGGCAATGTCTACCAGCCGCTTCAGCACCCTGTCGAACTGGATGGGGGCTTCGTCTATAATGTGAATAATCGGGAGGCCGGAGAGGTATGTGACCCGGCTGTTCAGGACGTCAAACTGATACAGATCGGGCACCATGCAGACGTGTACCAGCCGGCTGGAGAGCTCCTCGATGAGGTTCACGACTATGTCCGAACCCTTGAGAGACAGCGCCATGTAGACGTAGTCGATGGGTTCGGCCGCCTCGCGGGAACGGTCCACGAGCGCCGGCACATCGGATACCGTCCCCAAGATCTCCGGCCCCTGTCTCTCGTCATCAGCGAAACCGACCACCGAGAGCCCCATCCACGGGAACTGCTCCAGGGCGTCTTTGAGTCGCCGCCCGAGGTTGTCCGCGCCGACGATAAGAACGCGCCGCACGTATCGTCCCTGCTTGTGGGCGCGCCGCACGTACGAGTACAGCGCCAGCCTGAAGAGGATCATCAGCGTGGGCGTCAGCACGCCGAACAGGATCAGCATGAGGCGCGAGACGGAAAGCGCACGGTAGAACGTGAGGGAAGCCGCGACGACCAGCAGCTCGAAGACGGTCGCCTTGGCGACGGCGAGCGCGAGCGTCGTGAGTCGCTGGGCGCGGTCGGGGGCGTACAGCCCGGTGGACCAGAAGACGAGCGACGCGACGATCAGGACCCAGGGGAGCAGGAAGAGATATCGCTCGAACGGCACCCACTCGGGCGGCACAAGAAGCTCGAATCGAATCAGGTACGCCAGGATCCAGGCCACGATGGCCAGCAGAACATCGCCCGCAAACATTATGCGCTGGAACAGTCGGCTGTGCTCCTGTAGCATTCAGATCCCCTGTTGTTGAAGCCCGGGTCCGGGACGGCCGTCCCGGGCTCGCTGGTCCGTCGAAAAATAACCGGTCCTGGACCGCACTTCTACGAATTGATCGCTAATCGGAGAGCCTCAACGTGAGCGAGATGTCGAGGGCCCGAACCGAATGGGTCAGGGCCCCGCACGAGATGGCGTCAACGCCAGTGCGTGCAATCTCCACGACGGTCTCCAGAGTCACGTTGCCGGATGCCTCCGTCTCCACGCGTCCGCCCACCGCGTCTACGGCACTTCGCAGAAGCGAGGTGTCGATCGTGCCGTCGGAACGCCGGACCACCATGTTGTCCAATAGCAGCCGGTGCACGCCCCCTGCGGCCAGGGCGCGCCGGACCTCGTCGATCGTGGTCACCTCGACTTCGATGTCCAGCGGCGGGCGATGCGCGCCGGCCTCTCGTCGTGCAGCGTCGACAGCAGCCTCGATGCTGCCCGAGCAGGCAATGTGGTTCTCCTTCACCAGAATCATGTCGAAGAGGCCGATCCGATGATTCTGGCCTCCGCCAAGGAGCACCGCCCACTTGTCGAGGAGGCGAAGCCCCGGCGCGGTCTTCCGCGTGTCGAGGATGCGCGTGCCGTAGGGCGCAACGGCCTTAACCATCTGGCGGGTCGTCGTAGCGATGCCGCTCATCCGCTGCAGGATGTTCAGGGCGAGGCGCTCACCGGCCAGTATTCCGCGGGCCGGGCCTTCCACATCGGCGATGACTCTACCCGCGTCCACCGCCGAACCGTCCGAGACCTTCCATCCGATTCGGATGTCGGAGTCGACGGCGCCAAACACTCGCGACACGACTGCCAGCCCCGCGGCAACTCCATCCTGTTTCGATCGAAGAATACCCTCGACGGTCTTGCCCGGAGGCACCGTGGCCCGGGAAGTCACGTCGCCCGTACCGATATCCTCGGCAAGGGCTGTGCCTATCAAGCTGTCCAGGTACTCGTCGGTGATGTACGGTGGTCGCTGCATTCGACTTATCCTTACTGAGCGCGTGCGAAGACGTCCCGAACCTGCCGAGGCGCCCGCGTCGGTCGGCCCGTTTCGGCGTCGACGAAACAGAGCGACACGCTCCCGGTAGCGATCGTGACATCCGGCTCGGGAGCACGATGGACGACGTAGTCGATTTGCACGCGGGCGATGGGTGCCACGTCCGGGAATGAGGTGCGAATTACGAGCTCATCGTCGTACCGCGCGGGCCGGCGGTACTTGATGGAGAGGTCGATGACCGGCATATGTATTCCAGTCCGCTCGAGCTCGGCGTAGGGCAGGCCGAGGGATCGCAGCGCCTCGGTACGAGCCGCCTCGAAGTAGTCCAGGTAGTGGGTATGGTAAACGACGCCCATCGGGTCGCACTCCCTGTAGCGCACCCGGTGGCGATATTCGAATGAGAGCATCTCGGCCCCCGGCGCCCTAGTTGGTCGCCCGGTCGACTTTCTCAGAAGAGGGGGACTCGACGGATCCCGTAACCTGTCCGTTGCGACGCACCTCGTAGGCTCCGATGGAATCGAACTTCTCGATACGCTCGGCGACCAGTCTGTCGGCGCCCACATCGTCCAGGTTCGCTAGAGCCGCGCTTACTGCCTTTCCGACACTGTTGAACGTCACCGCGGGATCACGGTGCGCGCCTCCGAGCGGCTCGGACACAATCTCGTCCACGACTCCGACGTCGATCAAGTCTGTGGCCGTCAGCCTCAGTGCCCTCGCGGCTTCCTCCTTGTAGTCCCACGATCGCCAGAGGATCGAGGAGCAGCTCTCCGGCGAAATGACCGAGTACCACGAATTCTCGAGCATGAGTATTCGGTCACCGACGCCGATGCCGAGCGCTCCGCCCGACGCGCCCTCTCCAATAATGACGACGATGATCGGAACCGGAAGTCGGGCCATTTCGAAGAGGTTGCGGGCGATGGCCTCGGCCTGTCCGCGCTCTTCCGCCTCCAGGCCTGGAAAGGCCCCGGGCGTATCGAGCATCGTGACCACGGGCTTCCCGTACTTCGCCGCCAGCTTCATCATGCGGAGCGCCTTTCGGTAGCCTTCGGGATTGGGCATGCCGAACCGGCGATATTTTCGGCTCTTGGTGTCACGTCCCTTCTGATGCCCGAGAATGACGATCGTTCGATCGCGGTAGCCGAAGCGCGAGCCCTTGAAGCGAGCCAGTCCACCGACGATGGCCGGATCGTCTTTGAAGAGGCGATCGCCGTGGAGTTCTACAAACCCGTCCGTGAGGGCTTCGATATAGTCGGATGTGTACGGTCGCTGTGGGTGCCGGGCAATTTGCACACGCTGCCAGCGCGTGAGATTCGCATAGATGGACTGGCGCAGCTCGTCGACGCGCTTTTCCAGTGCCTCGATCTGCGGGGTCAGATCGATCTCCACCTCGGAGGCGTCGAGCGACCGCATCTCCTTGAGCTTCTGCTCCAGCTCGTACAGAGGCCTCTCGAAATCGAGGAGATGCTGTTCTGGGGCTTTGGCCATGACGCTGGGGTGATCAGTATCGATTCAGCGAATTTCGGTGAGTAAGGCCCGAAACCGCGAGAGAGGCTGCGCCGAATCGTACGCAAAAATACGCAATCATCCTACTCGGGGCGGCCCGCAGGAAGTCCACGCAAGCTCTGAAAAATTAGTCGGATGTCAAGTGATATCGACTGGTTGTGGAGGTAGAAAAGCCAGGCGCGCTCGACATCAGACGCGCCTGGCCGCAATATGGTCAGCATTTCAGAAGCGGAAAAGACGCCCTCGCGGAGCTGCCACTCGTCCGGCGGAAGGAAAGAATCCTCCGGCAGAAAACCGATGAGGGCCAACCGCCCGGCCAGCACCCGCGGCATCCGTCGAAGCTTGTCCTGAAGCAGCGCAAACCGTCGTCCCCGAACAGCCACACTCAGCAGCCAGATCGCCGGCCAGATCAGAACACCTGCTGCGGCGATTGCGCGGTGAGCAATCCACCGGATCGGGCCCGGTTGTCCGGGCCGACCCACGTCTGCCGGCACGATCGGGATGGACAAGTCATCGACGCGAGTCTTGCCGATCACCTGAGTTCCGTCGGCGACGAGCGTCTTGAACTCGACGGGAAGGTCTCGCAGCGATTGCATGAGGGAGAGCACCGTTCGGTTCGACAGCCTGTTGGTTGCGAAAATGAGCTCGTCGATCTGATGAATTCGAACGATGTCCCGGAGCTGTGCAGCCGTACCGAGTCGGGGCATCGACCCGCTGGCTGAGTTGTCCGGTTCCTCGTCATTCACGTAGCCCGCCACGACAAAGGGAGGCCTGAAATGGGAAGACACCGTTTGATCCAATCCGACGGCTTCCACGCGCTCTCCGACGACCAGTGCGCGTCGGAGTGAAGTCCTCCGTCTCTTGCGCCGCATTCTCCAGGCGACAAGAAGCAGGCCTGCGGGAAGCAGCGTCGCCACAATGACCACTCGCGAAAACGCGATCGACTTGACAAAGAACGAGAGCGCTGCCATGAACGCGAAGGCCACCAGAATGCCGACAACGGCCGGCCGCAGGCTCCTGTTGTGACGCGCGTAACCTCGCGACAGCCGGATCTGGACGACGGTGGCGATCGCGTACGCCAGCGGCGTCGTCATCAGGAAGCGCGGCGTCAGTGCGATTCCGGAAGTACCCGGCCAGAGGACGGCGACGACAACGACCGATGCGTAGACGATGAAGAAATCCAGTGCCGGCGGTGCCACCCTGCGCAGGGTGCGTGTCATGACTGAGATGGCAGCCCTGACGAGAATCGCGAGCCTCAACCCGGCCTGCAATACGAACGACCGCCGTCCGAAATGCTTCTCGGCGAAAAGAAGCATCGCACCGTAGAAGAGGCGGACGTAACGCAGGTCGCCCTTGCGGGTGCTCTCACCTTTGTAGTGAATGATGCGCGTCGCCGGAGTGTAGTAGATCTTCCAGCCGTCCTCCTGTATACGATAGCAGAGGTCGAGGTCTTCTCCGTACATGAAGAAGTCCTCATCGAACAGTCGAGTCGGCGGCCGGGGGATCAGCGCCTGCGGTCGTTCGCTCGAGTCGGGTCGCGAATGGCAGAGAGCGTCCCTTCGCAACATCATGCACGAGCCGCTCAGTGCGTCGACCTCGGCCACTTCGTCCTGCGGAAGATGCGTGAGGTTGTAACGGCCGAATCGAGGGCTTCGGGGAAACAGCCTGCTGAGTCCGCTGATCCGATAGAAGGCGACGCTTGGAGTCGGAAAGGCTCTGCGGCTTTCCCGTGCGAACGTTCCGTCCGGGTTGAGGATGCGGCAGCCCACGGCCCCGGCATCCGGGTGGGTGTTCATGAACGCCACCAGCTCAGCGAGCGTATCCTCCTGAACAATGGTGTCGGGGTTCAGGATGAGCAGGAAGCGTCCTGTCGATTCGCGGATTGCCTGGTTGTTCGCCGCTCCGAACCCGATATTCTCCCGGTTCTCGATGATGCGCAAGCGAGGGTAGCATCGTCGAAGCGCCTCCACGGAACCGTCGACGGAGTTGTTGTCGACGACGATGATCTCGACGCTGAATCCGTCCGTCGCGCGGACAACAGACTCGATCGCCTGCAGAAGAAACTCCCTGACGTTGTAGTTGACGATGATCACCGACACGTCGCAGGCTTCGGGGCGCCCGTTGCCGCCGGCGTCGAGAGCGTGATGGAGGTCTTCCGTCGTCAAGATGTGGATTGCAGCGCGGAGGCGGTGCGTTTTCGAGGTGAAGGACGGCTAGTACAAATTGCCGGTGAGTTCGATCCGCTGCCGTCTCTGCCGTCCGACGGGGCCTTATACTCGTGCTGCACCCGTTGAACGGGCAACGCCTGACCATGCTCGCACGCGAAATCAAGGACACGATTGGCCTGGCAGCTCCCGTGGTTGCGACGCAGGTGGCTCAGATTTCCATGGGGTTTGTGGACACCGTAATGGTGGGCCACCTGAGTAGTGATGCGCTTGCCGGAATAGCGCTCGGCAACTCGGTATTCTTCACTACGATCGTGGTCGCGATGGGAATCGTGATGGCGGCCGGCCCGATGGTGTCGCAGGCGTTCGGAGCGGGTGACGACGAGGGCGTGGCTCGATCGGTCCGGCAGGGTCTGTGGCTTGCGGGTGTGCTGACGATCCCGTGCATGCTCATCGTCTGGAATGCCGGTTCTGTGCTCGTCTGGATAGGGCAGGATGCGAGCACTGTGCAGCTCACCGAGGCTTATCTGCGGGCGATCTCGTGGGGGACGTTTCCGTTCCTGGGATTCGTTGCGTTGCGGAGTTTTGTCGAGGGCGTCTCGCGCCCGCGCCCGGCGACGCTCATCAGCGTGGCCGCAGTATTCCTGAACGTGGGCGCCAACTACGTTCTGATGTATGGCAAGCTCGGGCTGCCCGCGCTCGGACTCGTCGGAACCGGCTGGGCGAGTACACTCGTCTTCTGGTTCATGATGCTGGCTCTGGTCGGCGTCACGCAGGCGAGCCCCACGTTCACCGAGTTCAGCGTGTTCGCCCATCTCCGCAGGCCGGATCCGCAGTACTTTCGGGAGAGCTTCCGGATCGGGTGGCCGATCGGTGTGAGCTACGGAGTGGAGTCCGGCCTTTTTCTTGTGACGGCCCTGTTCATGGGACTCATGGGCACCGTTGCCCTTGCCGCCCATCAGGTCGCGATTCAGTGTGCGGCGTTTACGTTCATGGTACCGCTCGGGATCGGCATTGCGACGTCCGTCCGTGTAGGGCAGGCGATAGGCCGGAGCGATCCGGGCGGGGCCTCGCGGGCCGGCTTCGTAGGCATTGGACTGGCGGCGGCATTCATGTTTGGCGCGGCTGTGCTGTTCTGGACGGTGCCTCGGGGCATAGTCGGCCTCTACCTGGACCTCGACGATCCGGCGAATCGTGACGTCGTCGGACTCGCCACGTCGTTGCTTGCGGTGGCCGCCGTATTCCAGATATTCGACGGGGTGCAGGTTTCCGCAGCGGGAGCGCTGAGAGGACTGAAAGACACGCGCCGGCCCATGCTGATCGGATTTGTCTCGTACTGGATCGTCGGGCTATCGGCGGGCTATTATCTCGGCTTCACGATGGATCTGGGTCCGCGTGGACTCTGGTGGGGGCTGGTCGTGGGGCTCGCGGCGGCGGCTGTTCTGCTTTCGATACGCTTTCGAAATCAGTCGGTCGATCAGGTCGGCGTCACTCCGCCTGGCGCAGACGACGTCGGAGCGACAGACGCATAGCGTCCATGGCTTTTTTGAATTATTCAACAGTCGTCCGGTTATAACTGTCCGACCCATGCTGTACATTTGCGAGTTCTTGTCGAAGTCAGCTCGGACGCCGCTCAATCGGTTGGATTAGCCTTTCAGTATGCCTCAGGTCTTTCCGAAGAAGGCGAATGTCCTGCCGCTGCTGTCGATCATCGGCGCGTCTGCGGGCGGCGTCCTGTCGATCTTTCTCGTCTGGTACTACTTCTCGCCGGAGTACACCGACGTCGGCTATGCTCCCGAGCAGCCGACCGAATACAGTCACCTTCAACACGTCGGACAGCTCGGCCTAGACTGTCGGTACTGTCATAGCTCGGTAGAGTACTCGGGGCACGCGAATATCCCGTCGACCCAGACCTGCATGAACTGCCACAATCAGATCAAGACGCAGAGTTTGAGGTTGCTGCCCGTCCGGGCCAGCTGGGCGACGGGAGATCCCATTCCCTGGGTCAACGTTCACCAGTTGCCGGACTATGCGCGCTTCAATCACGCCGTCCACGTCAAGAACGGTGTAGGCTGTGAGACCTGTCACGGTCGGGTCGACCAGATGGAGGTGGTGTCCCTCGTGGAGCCGCTCTCGATGGGCTGGTGCCTCGAATGCCACCGTCAGCCCGAGATATATCTCCGGCCGCAGGAAGACATAACGACGATGGGTTATGTCCAGCCGGCTGATTTTGTCGACCGGAATCTCGAGCGGATCGTGGTCGAGGGCATCCGACCTCCGACCAACTGCTCGGCATGCCACTACTAGACGGCTCTGCACTGCCCTTCTGCTGATTCCTCCGCGATGATAGAATTACCGGTCATTGACGCCGCACGGCAAAAGGTTGAGCCTCCACGGGAGAGGTTCTGGCGGAGCATCAGCCAGCTGTCGGAGGACCCGGAGTATCGCGAGTTCCTGAAAGACGAGTTCCTGCCGGCCGCGAGTGACACACCTGGTGGAGCGTCGCGGCGGCAGTTCCTGCAACTCATGGGCGCCTCGATGGCACTCGCCGGTCTGACGGCCTGCCGAAAGCCGGTCGAGATGATCCTGCCGTACTCGCGGAAGCCGGAAGAGATTATCCCGGGGCTCACTCTGTCGTACGCGACGGCGATGCCTTTCGAGGGAGTCGTCCACGGTCTCCTCGTCGAGAGCCACGAGGGCAGGCCGGTAAAGGTCGAAGGCAATCCGGAGCACCCCGTGAGCAGAGGTTCGTCCGGCGTCTTCGAGCAGGCGTCAATTCTGAATCTTTACGATCCGGATCGATCAAGCACAATCCTGCGCGATGGTCGCCGCACGACGTGGACCGCCTTCCTGTCGTTCGTCCGAGATCTCGGGCAGAGTCGAGTGGCGGTGATCGCCGACGAGTCCTCGTCGCCCACGCGAAGCGCCGTACGAGCTGCGCTGGCATCCCGCTTCCCGGGCCTGCACTGGGTCACGTACAGGGCCCACGGTGCGGACGCAGAGGCGGCCGGCCTCCGCATGACGTACGGGCGCAAGCTCAGACCGCGGTACCGTTTCTCGCGCGCCTCGGTCATCGTCAGCCTCGATGCTGATTTCCTGGCGCCGACCGATCGCAATTTCGTTGAGAACAGTCGGGAGTTTGCCGAAAGTCGGAGCCTCGACGGCCCGTCTTACTCGATGAGTCGAATGTACGCGGTCGAGAGCGCCTACTCGCTGACAGGAGCGATGGCCGATCATCGACTGGCCGTACGGTCTTCCGATGTCGGAGCGTTCGCTCAGGCGGTGGCGGCGCGCCTCGGATTGGCCGGGATGCCCTCGACCACCTTCGATGACCACGCGCACGTCGCCGCGATTGCAGATGATTTGCGGGCCGCCGGAAGATCGGCGGTCGTACTTGCCGGCGAGGCGCAGCCCGCAGAAGTGCACGCTCTTTGTGCCGCGATAAACTCTCGACTGGGAAGCGTGGGCAGCGTGGTCGAACTGATTCCGTCCGATACCGCCGACGACACGACGACTCTGTCGGACCTCGTCGGAGAGATCAACGGCGGTCGCATCGACCTGCTCGTGACGGTCGGAGCCAACCCCGTGTACGACGCGCCGGCGGAGCTCGGTCTTGCCGAGGCATACGCGAAGGCCGGTCAGTCAGTGCACGTAGGCTCGTACGTCGACGAGACGGCGCAAGCGTCCCGATGGCACATCCCGATGTCGCACTACCTGGAGGCCTGGGGCGATGGTCGAGCGTACGACGGCACACTGTCGGTGATCCAGCCGCTTATCGCGCCCCTCCACGGTTCGCGCTCGGACATCGAGGTGCTGAATGCTCTGGCCACCGGGACGGATCGATCCGGCTATGATCTCGTCCGGGAGACCTGGCGTTCTCGCATTGCCGGTGACGTCGAAAAAGGCTGGAGCAGAGTCCTTCACGACGGTTTTCAGCCCGGCACGGCGCAGGCGCCGGTCAATCCCGCGGCCGGAAGTGCCCCGGCCTTCACGGTGAAGCAGCCGGACCCGGACGAGGTCGAGGTCGTTTTTCGACGCGATCCGACGGTAAACGACGGGTCCTTCGCCAACAATGCCTGGCTGCAAGAGCTGCCCGATCCTGCGACCAAGATCGTGTGGGACAACGTGGCGCTCATGAGTCCGGCGACTGCGGAGCGCCTGGGATTTGGGTGGACGCTTTCGAAGGGCAGGTACTACGTCGACGTGGCCGAGATCGAGGTCAACGGGTCCTCCATTCGTTTGCCGATCTGGGTGCTTCCGGGTCACGCCGAGAATTCGATTACGCTCAACCTCGGTTACGGTCGATCAATCGCATCGGGCCGAGAAAAGCGTCGCGCGATCTTCTTCGACCTCGACCACTACACCGACGTTTACGCGCACGGTCCGTTAAGCACCGGAGTGGGAGGCAATGTGGGGCCGCTTCGGTCCGCTTCCCGGTCCGGCTTTGCGACGGCGACCCGCATCGAGAAAGTCGACTCAGGCTACTTCGTGTCAACGACCCAGGATCACGGCGCGCTCGAGACGGACCTCGAGCAGGTCGAGCGGCGAGCGCCCGTTCGTCGAGCTACTCTGGACGAATACCGCAGGAACCCTGACTTCGTCCACGACGATGACCCCGCCTCGCCAGGGGAGGCGTGGGAAGAGTATCCGGCGCTCTGGGAATCTAACCACCCGGCGGATCAGCCCGAGACGAAAGACAACCCGTACTACGAGTACCAGTGGGCGATGACGATCGACCTGAATGCGTGCACCGGCTGCGGCGCCTGCGTGATCGCCTGTCAGTCGGAGAACAACATTCAGGTCGTCGGCAAGGAGGAGGTCGGGCACGGGCGCGAAATGCACTGGATCCGCACCGATCGCTACTTCGTGAGCGGTCCGGGCGGAGACGGCAGCCCGTCGATGGTCTTCCAGCCCGTGCCGTGTCAGCATTGCGAGAACGCACCCTGTGAGTCCGTGTGTCCCGTCGCGGCCACGGTGCACTCGCCCGACGGCACGAACCAGATGATCTACAACCGGTGCATCGGGACGCGCTACTGCGCAAACAACTGCCCGTACAAGGTTCGCCGGTTCAATTTTTATAACTGGTCGAAAACTCTTCCGAAGACGCTCTGGATGCAGCAGAATCCGCACGTGACGGTGCGGTCGCGGGGTGTCATGGAGAAGTGTTCGTTCTGCATCCAACGCATCAGGGCCGCGAACCAGCAGGCGAATCTGGAGGAGAGACCCATTCAGGAAGGCGAGATCAAGACCGCATGCCAGCAGTCGTGTCCGACGCGTGCGATTACGTTCGGAAACATGAGAGACCCCGACAGCGAGGTGTCCGTTGCCCGCCGAAGTGACCGTCGCTACGAGCTGCTGGCGGAGCTCAGCGTCAAACCGAGGACGTCGTACCTCGGCCGGGTCACGAACCCGAACCCCGTACTGCTCGATCAGGAGGC
>JBFGEP010000007.1:0-17836 GCA_041580055.1 Rhodothermales bacterium
GCCCATCGCACGTACGAGGCACCCCAGGTGAAGCCGCCGCCGAATGCGGCGAGCACGAGGTTGTCTCCGCGACGCAGCTCGCTCTCCCAGTCCGCCAGACACAGCGGAATCGTGGCCGCGGTGGTGTTGCCGTAGCGACTGATGTTGAGCATGACCTTGTCCGACGTGATTCCCATCCGGTTCGCCGTGGCGTCGATGATGCGGAGGTTCGCCTGATGGGGCACCAGGTATCGGACGTCGTCTCCGGTGAGCCCGTTTCGCTCCATGATCTCTGCGGCCGCGTCTGCCATGCCCTGCACGGCGTATCTGAAGACCTGGCGGCCCTCCTGATGCAGATAGTGCATCTTGGCCTCGATCGTAGCGTGAGAAGACGGATTCAGGCTGCCTCCGCCCAGCAGTCGCAGCAGGTCTTTCTGCGAGCCGTCGCACCGCTCGAGGCTGTCCATCAGCCCGTAGCCGTCTTCCGCCGGCTCGAGAAGTACGGCCGCAGCCGCATCCCCGAACAGGACACATGTAGTACGGTCCGTGTAGTCGGTGATGGTGCTCATCTTGTCGGCGCCGATAACGAGCACCTTCTCATGGCGGCGGGCCTCGATCATCTGCGCGCCCGTGCTGAGCGCGAAGAGGAACCCGCTGCAGGCGGCCGAGAGATCGAAGCCCCACGCCCGCGAGGCGCCGATGTTGTCCTGGACCAGGCACGCCGTCGCCGGGAAGAACATGTCCGGGGTGATCGTGGCGACGATGATCGTGTCGATCTCGGACGCGTCGATTCCGCGTTTCTCGAGCACCATCTCCGCCGCGCGGGAGGCCATGTACGACGTCGCCTTGTCCGGATCGCGCAGAATGCGCCGCTCGCGGATTCCCGTCCGGGTGACGATCCACTCGTCGGTGGTATCGACCATCTTCTCGAAGTCGGCGTTCGTCAGCCTCTCTTCTGGAAGGAAATGGCCTACCGCGGTGATGGCTGCTCGTAGCATGAATCCGATGGTCTGCTGTGTGACGTCATTCCTTCGTGGCGCCGATCATGTCCTCGATGGAACCGGCCACGTTCTGCCGCGCCACCTCCGCACCTGCCACGATCATGTTCTCGACCGCGCGCGCCGACGATCCACCATGCCCGATCAGCACGTTGCCCCCGACTCCCAGGAGCGGGGTGCCCCCGTACTCTTCGTAGTCGAAGGCTGCACCGACGCCGCGCAGCACGCCACCGACGATCTTCTGCTGCTCGGGCGGCAGCTTCTGGCGCTCCATTTCCGCGCCAACGAGTCGCGGCAGCACCGAGGCGATACTTTCGCCCAACTTGAGGATCACGTTACCGACGAAGCCATCGCAGACGATCACGTCGGCCGCGTGGTGCATCAGGTCACGACCCTCCACGTTGCCCACGAAATTCAGGCGTCCGTCCTGCTCGAGCATCTCGAAGGCTTCCTTTGTCAACTCGTTGCCCTTCGAGCGCTCCTCGCCGATGTTGAGAAGTCCGACCGTTGGCGACTCCCGGTTCCAGATCCGGCGCGCGTACACCGACGCCATCTCGGCGAACTGCACGAGGTGCTCCGGCTTGCAGTCAACGTTGGCGCCGACGTCCACGACGCCGCAGAATCCTTTGAGTGTGGGGTACGGGCTGAGGATCGCCGGCCTCGACACGCCCGAGAGGCGCCCGAGGATGAACAGAGACGCGGCCATCACAGCTCCCGTGTTGCCGGCGCTTACGAACGCGTCGGCGTCGCCGGCTCGATGTAGCGACAGACCGATGTGAATCGACGACTTCGTCTTACGTTTGACGGCCGATGATGGCGACTCCGCCATCTCGATAACTTCTGCAGCGTCGACAACGTCAATCGGCAGGCGCGCTCCGTCGAGAGCCTCGAGCCGGGCACTCAAATCATCCTCGCGGCCGACGAGGAGAATCCGCAGGTCGTCTCGTCCTTCGGCGGCACGGACCGCACCTTCGACAACGACGTGGGGCGCGTGATCGCCACCCATTCCGTCGACCGCGACTCGCATCGACATAGAGCTAGAGACGGGAGTTCCTGGAGGAAAAGGACCGGCGTCCGGGCCGGCCGGACGCGACAATACTATTCGTTTTCGCTCCGCTCCACAACCTTTCGGCCGCGGTAGTGCCCACAATTAGGGCACGCGTGGTGGCGCTGCTTGGTGTCGCCACAGTTGGGGCACTCCATCAGCGACGGCTCCCGAAGGCTGCCGTAGTAGTTGGCGCGGCGGCTTCTGGTCCGCGCCTTCGAGTGCCTGCGTTTGGGATTTGCCATGGTTTCGCAACCCTGAGTCTATCGATTTCAAACACCGGCGAACGCCTGAGCAGCCGGATTAGTTCTGTAGTTTCCTCAGTTCGTCCCACCGCGGGTCGATGCCGTCGTCATCTTCATCCCCGAATTGCGTGGGAATATCTACCTCTTCCGCCCCGGGTGCAATTCGCCGGACGGGCATCGACAAGACCAGCGTATCGCGCACCTCATCGGTCAGGTCGAGGTACCGGTCCGTCGCCGCGAAGGCCTTCGCATCCTGCGGATGGCCTTCGGCATCGGCCTCGCCGGTATTCGAGAAGAGAACGACGTGCGAACCCTCGACCTGCTGTACGAACGGCTCGGCCGTTCGATCGCAGAGAAGGTGCGCTTCAGCCAGGATCGTGTAGCGGGCAAGTATGCGGTCCGCGGCAACGTCCAGGGTCAGGACGACGCGGATGTTCTCGAAAACTTCCGCGTCAAGATCCAGTGACTCCGCGGACGGCGAAAGCGTGAGCTCATTGAGCCCCGCGCGAAGGGTGGAGAGTTCAATCCGTACCATGACCGAATCGCGAGACAGAGTTGATGAGCTCGGCGCAGGCGTCGAAAGATACCGACCGTGTGTCGCGGCTTTCCATCAAGAATCCGCTAAAGGACCTGGGTCCCGAATGCGTGCGTGTGGCGACCCCGCGGCTTCGGCGCGACGGGGCTTCGCCTGCCGGCCGCGATTTGGCGTGCTTGCTTGATCTTGCACCGACCAGTCGTTAGTATCGAAGCGTCGCAGGCACGTAGCCGTACTTGCGAGGAGCCGACAGGTGGGGACGGCGACGGTCGTTGATCGACCTCGCCGAACTGGTCGACCCTCGGGGGGCGGCTATCGACGTCTCTGAGAACCGGTGTCGGGGACGAGACCCGTTCGAGAAGATGTGGATAACTTGTGTGGTGCGGTACGGCCGGATTAGAGCGGCGGTAGCGCATGACCGACAACCTGCGATCGGAACCTGGAGGCTTTCGACGCCCTTTCGATGGGTCAGAACGCTCCAGGGTGTTTATTCTCAAGCATTTAGTTCTCGTCGAGCCACTCGGCAACGGGACCAGCAGGGTGGGGCGCGTGACAGGCACGTCGACCTTCAGCAACTCTTCTCCTCGTGGCTATGCTGTTGATAAGTCGTGTAAACGACCATCCCGTCCCGGGCCCGGCAAAGGACAAAATACGATTGCCCCGGGGTTCTCTTGACGGGGCCTGACCGGCTTCACGACGGGCTGAATCGGGCGGAAGAGGGAGAGCATGTGCCTATGATGCGGCATCCGGACGAAGTGTGGAATGCGTGCCTGGAGACGTTTCGCGACGTCGTCGACCGGCAGAGCTACGAGACCTGGTTCGAGCCGGTCACGGCCGTCAGCATCGACCAGGATGGCGCTCTCACCAAACTCACTGTTCGGCTGCCGAGTCCCTTTTTCTACGAATGGCTGGAGGCCCACTACGCGGACCTGATCCGGAAGACGGTCCGGCGGATTCTCGGGCCCAACGGAAGGCTCGTCTACGACGTGGTCATCGAGCAGGGCGATCGGCAGACGGGCGAGCCGGCCGCAGGCATGAGACTGCCGGCGCACCCGACCAACGAGCCCCTTCCGTCAGAGCCGGCGGATCTACCCCCGACGAGTCGCCGCACCGCGGACGACTATCCCTCGCCCTTCCACTTCGTGCCGGACTTCTCGGGTGGCGGCGACGACGTCGTAGCCCCACCGCGCGTCTCCGCACCGCCGGTCTTCAGCAATCTGAATGCGTCTTACACCTTCGGCCGATTCGTTGAGGGTGACTGCAACCGTCTGGCCCGTAGCGCCTCGATGGCGATCGCGCAGCAGCCCGGCAAGACCAGTTTCAACCCCTTCATGATTTACGGGGGCGTCGGGCTCGGCAAGACGCACCTCATCCAGGCGATTGGCAACTACGCGCTGGCCAACGCCAAGGCGGGCCGCATCCTCTACGTGTCCAGCGAGCGGTTCACGACCGAGTTCGTCCAGGCGATCCAGCACAACCGCGTGAGCGATTTCACGGTCTTCTACCAGAGTGTCGACCTGCTCATCATTGACGACGCGCAGTTCTTCACCGGCAAGGAGAAAACGCAGGAGGAGTTCTTCCACATCTTCAACGCCCTTCACCAGAGCGGCAAGCAAATCGTCCTGTCGGCAGACCGTCCCCCGCGTGACATTGACGGTATCGAGGAACGGCTGCTTTCGAGATTCCAGTGGGGCCTTTCGGCGGACATGCAGCCGCCGGACCTCGAGACCCGGATCGCCATCCTGAGGCGCAAGGCCGAGGACGACGGTATCGCGATCGACCAGGACGTCATCGAGTTCATCGCTCACAACATCAAGAGCAACATCCGCGAGCTCGAGGGCGCACTCATTCGCCTGCTGGCCTTTTCTACGCTGACCAAGCGAGAGATAGACCTTCCGATGGCGAAGGACGTGCTTCGGGACCTCGTCAAGGACACCCGGATCAACCTGACGATAGACGAGCTGCAGAACGTGGTCAGCGAGTACTTCAACATCTCCGTCGACATGATCTGCTCGAAGACCCGCAAGCGTGAGGTGGTGCGGGCCCGACAGGTAGCCATGTTCTTCTGCAAGGAGCTCACTTCGCACTCCCTCAAGACGATCGGCCTGCACTTCGGCGGACGCGACCATTCGACCGTTATCCACGCGAATCAGTCGGTTCAGGACCAGATAGAGACCGACCCGATGTTCCGGGACATGATCGCGGAGCTGCGGCACAAGATCGACCTGCGGAGCCGGTAGGGATTTCCGACGAGTTTGGATTTCGCCGGTGGATCAAGGGGGCCCTTTTGTCGTAGTTTTTCGGGTCAGCGTGTCGTGAAGGCCCAGGCCTGAGCCTTTCAACCAAGCCTATTTTCCAATTCCGGGTTTCGACCGATGAAGTTTACCGCCTCGAGTGCCGAGCTGCTCAAAGCGCTCACCACTGTAAACGGCGCCGTGCCGTCCAAGAGCACCCTGCCCATCCTCGAGTGCATCCTCTTCGATCGAAACGGGGACAAGCTGCGGCTGAGTGCGACGGACCTCGAGATCTCGATCGTGCAGGACATGGCCGTGCAGTTCGAGAGCAACGGAACCGCAGAGAAGCCGCGCGTGGCGGTGCCGGCGAAGCGCCTGCTGGACACCCTCCGAGCCCTCCCGGACCTGCCGATCCACTTCTCCGCCGACGACGAGCACAACGTCGCGCTGCGAACCGACCAGGGCGTCTACAAGATGGTGGGCCACGACGGCGCCGACTACCCGGCGATCCCGGAGATCTCGGGCGACCTGGAGATCAAGACGAACGGCAGAGTTCTTAGGCGGGCGGTGCACAAGACCGGGTTCGCCGTCAGCAAGGACGCGCTGCGGCCGGCCATGATGGGAATCTATTTTCAGATTCAGGGCCGCCAAAGCCGGGCCGTGGCTACCGACGGTCATCGGCTCGTCAAGCTGACGCTGTCCCAGCTCAGCAGCACCAAGAGCGTGAACTTCATCGTGCCCGAAAAGGCGATGACGCTCGTGGGCCGCGTCGCGAAGGAGGAGGCGTGCTCGATCCGCGTCGACTCAGGCTACGTCGGCTTCGACTTCGGGGATTCGCAGGTGCTGGCGCGCCAGATCGACGAGGCCTATCCGAACTACGAGGCGGTGATCCCGCAGGAGAACGACCGCACGCTGACCGTAGCGCGCGACGCGATGCTTGCGGCCGTAAAGCGAGTCGGCCTGTACAGCTCGAGCATGACGAACCAGATCAAGCTCTCGCTCGAGCCCAAGCAGGTCGAGATTTCGGCCGAAGATATCGAGCGGTCCAGCGAGGCGCGTGAGACGGTGCTCGCGGAGTACGAAGGCGAGCCGATGATGATCGGCTTCAACGCAAGCTACCTGAACGAGGTGCTGTCCAACATCGACAGCGACGAGGTCGTGATCCAGTTCAGCTCACCGAACCGGGCGGGCGTCGTGACGCCGCAGAATCAGGCGGACGGCGAGGAGATGCTGATGCTCATCATGCCGGTCATGCTGAACACGTACGCATAGGTCTCTCAGCCGCGCCAGTCTCGCAGCACCTTCATCAGATGCGCGTCCTCGCGCAGACGGTTCGCCGCCTTGTTCGCGTATGAGCGGACGATCGGCATTCGTTTCCCGGTACGCTCGGCAATCATCGCGTGCGTCCAGCTCTCCGCAAACCTGAGTCGAGCCACCTCCCGAAGGAAAGACGGCAGCCGACCGATTGCGTCCAGGAGGGCGGTCCGCACGATGCCCCTGTCGTAGCGCGCCGCGAGTCCGTCGCGCGGGTCCTCGACGGAATCGAAGTCGGTCAGCGGGCGGCACGGGCGCCGCGATCGGACGAAGTTCAGATACGCGTTTCTGCACACGACCGAGACCCACGCGTCCAGGCAGTCGGGGCTCAGTACGGTCGCGCGTCCTACTTCGACCCGGCGCAGCGCGACGTCGGTCACTGCGTCAAGGTCGGACGGGCGAACTCCTCGGTCCCTCACGAAGAGGCGGTCGACGCATTCGACAACGCGGAAGTACGTCTGCGGCTCCATACACGAGCCGGGATCACCGGTCGGGGCGGAGCCTGCCGGGTGAACTTCGTTCGTCGTGCGGTGCGGGGGTGCGGCCGGCGTCGACGTGGCTGAGGGCAGCTTCTCGTGCATTCTCGGACGGTTGCGCTGATGGGTGCGGCGCATCATATCCTCACGCAGCGGGGGCGGCCAAATGCGCAGCATCAGGCTTCCGAGTCAAGATTGCGGGAAGACCGGGATCCGGTGAGTCGTCGCGCAGGGAGGGTCGTTTACGGCGCTGGCACGCCGCCATGCAGGTTCCGCCGAGGCGGATCTGGCCGCAAATTCATTGATTTGCCGTCGGCCGGTTGCTACATTGTAAGGCTGTTTCGGGCTCCGCGTTCGCGGTTCATCGGATGCGAAAGGGCCCCGGGCGCCGGCATGCGCTCAAAATTGCAGACTGGAGAGCATTCAAATGGACGTTCAGAGCTACAAGACGGCCAGCGCCAGACCCGCAGAGGTCGCGCGGAAGTGGTACCTCGTCGACGCAGATCAGAAGGTCGTGGGTCGGATGGCGTCCCGCATCGCGACCGTCCTCCGTGGCAAGCACAAGGCCTCGTTCACGCCTCACGTCGACACCGGTGACTACGTCATCGTCATCAACGCCGAGAAGGTGCGGTTTACGGGTACGAAGGAGACCGGCAAGACCTATTTCAGCCACAGCGGCTATCCCGGTGGGACCAGGGTCCGGACCGTGAAGGAGATGCGGAAGCAAAAGCCCGAGTTCATCGTGGAAAACGCGGTCCGCGGGATGCTCCCCAAGGGGCCCCTTGGACGCCAGATGCTGAAGAAGCTCAAAGTCTACGCGGGACCGGACCACCCGCACGGCCCGCAGAACCCGTCACCTCTCGAAGTTTAGGCCACAAGCAAGAATTCCAGATTAGATGGCAGCACCTGTTCAGTACAGCGCAGTCGGTCGCCGCAAGACCTCGGTCGCACGCGTGTATCTCCGACCCGGGAGCGGCAAATTTGTGATCAACAAGCGCGAGATCGAGAGCTACTTCCCGCTCGCAACGCGGCGGAACCAGGTTGTGGCCCCTCTCGCCATCACCGAGACGGGAGGCGACCTCGACGTAGTCGTCAACGCCAAAGGCGGCGGACTGACGGGTCAGGCGCAGGCCATCCAGCTCGGCATCGCACGAGCGCTCTTGAAGTATAACGAGGAGCTCCGCAAGCCCCTGCGCGACGCCGGATTCCTCACGCGCGACCCCAGAATGGTCGAGCGCAAGAAGTACGGTCAGCCCAAGGCACGCAAACGCTTCCAGTTCTCGAAGCGCTAGAAGACCTCAAGCGGGACCGGGCGCCCGCAACGTTCAATAACACACATGCAGTCCGATGCGCGGCCGGGTGGCCGGACTTTCGGCTTCACCGCGCAAATGACGGCTGCAGAGGAATAACCCAGACAGGAAAAGAATGGAAGTCCAGGCATCAGCCAACCGAGCCTCCGTCGAGGAGCTCCTCAAGGCCGGCACGCACTTCGGCCACCTGACCAGCCGCTGGAATCCCAAGATGCGCTCCTATGTGTTCATGGAGCGGAACGGGATCCACATCATCGATCTGACGCAGACGCAGAAGATGCTCGACCAGGCGGCGGAGGCGGCAACCCGCTTCGCTGCGCAGGGCAAGACGATTCTCTTCGCCGGCACCAAGAAGCAGGCGCGCGAGATTCTGCGCAAGCACGCGACGGCGTGCGATATGCCGTACGTCGTGGAGCGCTGGCTGGGCGGCACCCTCACCAACTTTCAGACGATCCGCCGCAGCATCCGCCGCATGGAGGATCTCGCAAAGATGGAGGAGGACGGCACGCTGGATCAGCTCAAGAAGAAAGAGAGGCTGATGAAGCACCGCGAGCGCCAGAAGCTCGAGAAGGTGCTCACCGGCATCGCCGCGATGCCCCGCATTCCCGGCGCGCTATTCGTCGTCGACATCAATCGTGAGCACATCGCCGTCAAGGAGGCCCGCAAGCTCGGGGTGCCCATCATCGCGATTGTCGACACCAACTGCGACCCGGATCTCGTCGACTTCCCGGTCCCGGCCAACGACGACGCCATAAAGTCGATCGACCTCATCGCGTCCGTCATTTCGAGCGCGATCCAGGAGGGCTCGAAGCAGCGCGAGATCAAGAAGGCTGCCGAGCAGGCCGAGAAAGAAAAGATCCGCCAGGAGAAGGCCGCCGCCGAAGCCAAGTCCAAGGCCAGGGCCAAGAAGAAAGCCGATGAAGATGCGGCGGCCGAAGTCGACGAGGAAGCGGACGAGCAGATGGCCGAAAACGAAGACACCGATTCGTAGGCTCCCGCAAGCGCAGAAAAAAACCCACAACGTTCAGTCATGGAAGTAATGTCGATATCAGCCAAGGATGTCAAGCGGCTTCGGGATCTCACCGGAGTCGGCATGATGGATTGCAAGCGGGCGCTCGCCGAGACCAACGGCGACTTCGACGCCGCGATCGAGCTGCTCCGCAAAAAGGGGCAGAAGGTGGCCGCCAAGCGTGCGGACCGGGAGGCGAAGGAGGGACTCGTCGTCGCCCGGACCTCGAAGGACGGTCGAACCAGCGTCCTCGTGGAGATCAACTGCGAGACGGATTTTGTCGCCCGCAACGAAGACTTCCAGGCGTTCGCCGAGGAAGTGGCCGACCTCGCGCTGGAGCACGGACCCGAGGACCGGGATGCGCTGCTCGCGCTGAAGATGAAGGACGGCGAGACCGTCGCGGACGCCGTCACAAATCTGACAGGCAAGATCGGCGAGAAGATCGACGTACGTCGCCTCGCGGTGCTTACGAGCGAAGACGGTCTCTCGGTGCCGTACATCCATCCGGGATCCCGGCTCGGCGTCATGGTGGCCATCTCGGGAGACGGCGACGCGGCAACCGTCGGCCGTGACGTGGCCATGCAGGTCGCGGCGCTCAACCCGGTCGCCACGACGCGCGACGAGGTGCCCGCCGACGTCAAGGAAAAGGAGCTCGAGATTGCCCGCGAAGCCGCGCGCAACGAAGGCAAGCCCGACAATATTCTGGATCGAATTGCGCAGGGCAAGCTGGAGCGCTACTTCAAGGACACGGTGCTCGTCGAGCAGCCGTTCGTGAAGGATGCCTCCATGAGCGTCGGAGACCTTCTGAAGCAGTCCGACCTCGCCGTCAAGACCTTCGTCCGCTTCGCGCTCGGAGACTGATCCGCAGCCGGCCGGCGAACTCGAAAACGGGGCGTCTTGCTAACGCAAGCGCCCTTTTTCTTTACCCGGCACCCGCTTTGCATGGCATACGGTGACACCCTAGTTTCCCGGACCACTCTCTCTTTGCCCCCATGTCCGAAGCCGGCCCATCCAGCTTGCGCTACCGACGAGTGATGTTGAAGCTGAGCGGCGAAGCGCTGCTCGGCGAAAAGCCTTACGGAATCGACGACCAGGTGCTCGCGGCGTACGCCACCGAGATCAAGTCGGTCGTCGAGGCCGGCGTCGAGGTGGCGATCGTGATCGGCGGCGGCAACATCTTCCGGGGCGTAAACAACGCGTCCAGCGGGATGACAAGAGCGCACGCCGACTACATGGGCATGCTCGCCACCATGATCAACGCCATGGCGCTCCAGGACGCCCTCGAGCAGGCGGGAGCCTACTCTCGGCTGCAGTCCAGCATCAAGATGGAGCAGATCGCCGAGCCGTTCATCCGTCGCCGGGCGATCCGACACCTGGAAAAACGGCGTGTCGTCATCTTCGGGGCGGGCACCGGAAACCCGTACTTCACTACCGACACTGCAGCCGCACTGCGCGCCCTCGAGATCGACGCCGACGTGATCCTCAAGGGCACCCGAGTGGACGGTGTCTTCACGGCCGACCCGGAACAGGACCCGGCCGCCGAACGGTTCGCAACCATTCACGGCGACGAGGTCATTCGTCGCGACCTGCGCGTCATGGACATGACCGCGTTCACTCTCTGCAAGGAGTCCGACATGCCCATCATCGTCTTCAACATGAACGTCAGGGCCAACCTCATGCGCGTCGTGCGCGGCGAGGAGGTGGGAACGCTGGTCCACTGGGCGGGTAAAGCCCCTGCCGAGGGCGTGGGTCACGACCTCTAGTTATCGAAATCAGGTGATCCGCCATGCTTGACGACAGCATAAAACTGGTCCTGGAGGATGCGGCCGAGAAAATGGACAAGGCCCTGGAGCACCTCCGGTCCGAGTTGACGACCATCCGGGCGGGCCGGGCGTCCCCCGCCATGCTGGAGAGCCTGCGCGTCGACTACTACGGCACGCACACTCCGCTGAATCAGATGGCCAGCGTGTCCGCCCCGCAGCCGGACCTGCTCGTGATCCAGCCCTGGGATTCGTCCGCGCTCTCCGAGATCGAAAAGGCGATCATGACGTCGAACATGGGCTTCAACCCCTCGAACGACGGCACCTTTATCCGAATTCCGATCCCGCCCCTTTCGGAGGAACGAAGGAAGGACCTTGTCAAAACGGCGAAGGCCCGGGGTGAGGACGCAAAGGTCGCGGTGAGAAACGTCCGCCGGCACGCCAAGGACGACATCAAGCACACGCAGCAGGACGAGAACCTCCCCGAGGACATGCGTTTCGAGGGAGAAGAAGAGCTGCAGCACGTCACCGACGAGCACATTAAGAAGATCGAGGAGTACCTGGCGCGGAAGGAAGCCGAGATCATGGAGGTCTAGTCTTCCTCCGTGCATGCCTTCGGCGAAGGCGGTCTGGGAGAGGTGCCCGAGTGGCTGAAGGGGCACGCCTGGAAAGCGTGTGTACCTCTATCGGGGTACCGTGGGTTCGAATCCCACCCTCTCCGCATGAGGGGCCGGGGGCTGTCACGCCTCCGGCTCCTTTGCTGACATCGGATCCCGGCTCGCCGGGTGGAGGAAGGCATGATCTCTAGTATGACCGGCTTCGGCCGGGGACAGGCCGAGGGCAACGGCGTCACCGCGATCGTCGAGCTCAAATCCGTGAACAGCAGATTTTGCGAGATCAGCGTTCGCGGTCCGCGCACTCTAGCGGAGAAGGAAATCGACGTTCAGAACCGCATCAAGCAGGACGTGGCCCGCGGGCGCATCACGGTTCACGTGACGGTCGAGCCCGACGCCTCGCTCTCCGCAACAGGAACGATCAACACCCCCGCAGCGGAATCCTACCGCGACGCGCTGCAGGAGCTGGTGAGCCAGCTAGGGATCGACGACACCGTTCGCCTGGAGCACGTCCTCCGCTTCCCCGAGGTCCTGCAGAAGAACGATACCGGCGAGGCCGGCCTCGAGGAGGTCTGGCCGGTGGTCGCCGAGGCCCTCGAGACCAGCGTTGCCGCCTTCTGCGAGATGCGAACGCGAGAGGGCGAAGCGCTGGGCACTGACCTGAGAGAAAGGCTCGATGCCATAGAGTCGGATCTGGCCATAGCCAACGAGATGGCTCCCGGGCGCGTAGCGGCGGCGCGAACACGGCTGCAGGAGCGCATCGCCGACCTCATCGGTGAGGAGCGACTCGACCCCGACCGGCTGGAAACCGAGATAGTAATTCTTGCCGACAAGCTCGACATCAACGAGGAGGCCGTGCGGCTGGCCTCACATCTCCAGCTGTTCAGAGAGGCGCTGTCGTCGGGCGAGCCCATCGGCAGAAAGCTGAACTTCATCGCCCAGGAGATCAATCGCGAGATCAACACCATGGGTTCGAAGGCGAATGATTCCGACCTTTCGCACGTGGTCGTCCGTATGAAGGAGCACCTGGAGAAGATCAGAGAGCAAATTGAGAACGTCGAGTAAGACCGATCGCAAGATCGTCGTGCTGACGGCGCCGAGCGGCTCGGGCAAGACGAGCATCGCGCGCCGCGTGATGAAGGAGATTCCGGAACTCCGGTTTTCGGTGTCGGTCACGACGCGGCCCATGCGGCACTACGAGAGGCAGGGCGTCGACTACTTCTTCGTGTCGCCCGACAAGTTTTTCGAGTACATCGAGACCGGCGAGCTTCTGGAGTACCAGGAGGTCTACCCCGGCCGCTTCTATGGCACGCTCAAGGAGGAGGTCGAGCTGGCCTCCGAGGACGGACCGGTCCTTCTGGACATCGACGTCAAAGGTGCGCTGAACGTCAAGCAGCTATATCCCGAAGAGAGCTTCGTAATCTTCATCCGGCCGCCCTCATTGGAGGAGCTCGAACGCAGGCTGACGCTTCGGGGGAGTGAAGATCCCTTCACTCTGGCCGATCGAATAGACAAGGCGACTTTCGAGCTCGAGCACCAGGACGACTTCGACGCGGTGGTCGTGAACGAGGACCTGGAGGACGCCGTCGCAGAAACCCTCCATCTTGTGAGGTCGTTTCTGGAATCGGAAACAGGAGAACCGTAGAACGTCAGCGGAGGCCGTAATCGTGGCGGCTCTTGCCAACCGGAATATCATCCTCGGCGTATCGGGCGGAATCGCCGCCTACAAGTCGGCCGAGCTCGTTCGGCTGCTGAAGAAAGCCGGGGCCGACGTGCAGGTTGTGATGACGCCCAACGCGACGCGCTTCATCAGCCCGCTCACTCTGGGCACCCTCTCCGAGAGAGAGGTCCTGATCGACATCTTTCCCGAAAACGAAGACGGCAGCTGGACGCGACATATTTCGCTCGGGGTGTGGGCGGACATTCTCGTCGTGGCGCCGGCAACCGCGCAGACGATAGCAAAGCTTGCGCACGGCTTCTGCGACTCGATGCTCACCGCTGCCGCGCTGGCCGCACGGTGTCCGCTGCTGGTATGCCCTGCAATGGACCACGACATGTTCGTGCACCCGTCGACGCAGGCCAACCTCGAGACCCTCGAGGACTATGGCTACCGTATCATGCCGCCCGAACACGGAGAGCTTGCCAGCGGACTCGTCGGCCACGGGCGCCTGCCTGAGCCTGCCGCCATCACCGAGCGTATCGCTGCCGAGCTGGGCAGTGCGACTCCCGACGGTGACCTCGCAGGACTCAAAGTGCTCGTAACGGCCGGCCCGACGCACGAGTCGATTGATCCGGTACGGTACATCACCAACCACTCGTCCGGCAAGATGGGCTTCGCGCTCGCGGCGGTCGCCTGCGCCCGCGGAGCGGACGTCGTGCTTGTCAGCGGCCCCGTAAGCCTGGAGTCAGCGCAGGGCGTTCGGCGGGTGGATGTTACGACGGCCGAAGAAATGCGCGCGGCCGTCTCGTCACAAGACGACGCAGACGTGGTCATAATGGCTGCGGCCGTGGCCGACTACACCACAACCGCCTCTACAACAAAGATCAAGAAAGCCGGCGACGACCTCATTCTGGAGCTGCAAAGGACTCCGGACATCCTTGCCGAGCTCGGGAAGGCCCGCAGGCCGGGTCAGGTCCTCGTCGGCTTTGCGCTTGAGACCGACAACGACCTGGAAAATGCACGCGGCAAACTTGAGAGCAAGGACCTGGATCTGATCGCCGTCAACAACCCCAACGACGAAGGCGGGGCGTTCGGGCACGACACGAACAGGGTCCGGCTGATCAGCCGCGACGGCGCGGTCGAGGACCTCGGCACACAGTCGAAGGACCGGATCGCAGGGCTCATCCTGGATCGCGTCAGATCTCTCCGCTCGTCTTCGATACCCTCTGGTTTCCCGAGCCCGTAGTCGTACTGACGGACGCAATGCCGTGACGTAGCATTGCCCGCCTCGAGCTGCCGGGCGGCGTTGTGATCGAACTGCCGGAACAGGGAGCTGAGACACCACCGAGGAAGGCAAGATCGGCACGACGGCACCGCTCGACCGTTTCCTGCGATCCTGCGGAACATCGGATCTGCGAGTATTTTGAAGGCGCGCTCTAACTCATTGAATCTCACTCCGCTTCGCGGGTTCAGCTATGACATTCAAAACGATACTGCTTCGCGTCACAACACTGGCATCGGTTCTGCTCATGGGGCCGGCCCTGACCGCCTTCTCGCAGACCACCTCCCAGGACGAACCGGCCTTTTCCCGCCTGACCCAGGCCGTGAAGAGCGACGAGTTCAGCGTGGGCGTGGTCGTGCAGGCGGTGGGCGACCTCATCTGGGATCGCGGAGGACTGCCCGGCAACAACGGGTTCAGCATTTCGACGGCACGTCTCAGCGTCCGCGGCGACCTGGACTTCGGCCTCGGGTACTTCATGCAGACGGACTTCTCGCGTAGCCCGGCGCTGCTCGACGCACGGCTCTCGTACCGTCTCGCTGAGCAACTGGTGCTCGACGCGGGACTCTTCAAGGCGCCGTTCAGTGCCGAGTTCTTGATCCCCGCTCCGTCGATCGATTTTGTGAACCGCTCCCAGACCGTCAGCGCTCTCGCGCCGGGACGACAGCTCGGCGTAGGCCTTCGAGGCGGCACGTCGGACGGTATGTTCGGGTACCGCGTGGCCGTCCTGAACGGTAACGGCCGTTCGCTTGGCGGCAACGATAACGACCGCCTTATGTACGTGGGCCGTGTATCCACGCAGCCGAACCTCAATGAGGGCTCCCTCGAGGTCGGCGTCAACATCGCCTTCAGCGAGGACGACATCGGCGGCTTCACCGGTGACCGCCTCCTCTTCGGCGGCGACTTCCGCTGGACGAATGATCGGCTGATGGTGAGCGGCGAGGCAATCTACGCGGATCTCGATCCTGTCGTCGGCGACAGCCGTTCGCCCTTCGGGTACCAGGCTACGTTCGGCTACATGCTCGACCCCGGCCGCCATCAGCTGCTTGGCCGCTGGGATTCGCTTGACCTCGACACGCCCGCGGGAAGCACCGACTACTTTGTGCTCGGTTGGAATTTCTGGCCCTCGCAGGCCTTCGAGTTCCAGCTCAACTATCTCATTCCGGTCCATGATGGCTCCGACGTGGCGGACCAGCAGGTTCTCGTGAACTTCCAGGTCGCGTTCTAGAAATGGGGCGTGCTCGGGCGGGACTCTTTGCGCTGCTGCTCGGACTGGTACACTTGGCGGGGGATAGTGCAAACGCCCAACTCTCCGACGGTGTCAGTTTCGACGCGGTCTACACGTCCGAAGTCGCGGCCAACCTGTCGGGCGGCGTCGACCGGGGGGTCCGATATCTCGATAACCTCGACCTGGCGTTGACCCTCGACTCGGAGCCTCTGGTGGGCTGGTCGGGCACGACGGTTTTCCTGTACGGCCTCGGCAACCAGGGAGGCAGCATTTCGGGCCTGGTCGGCGACGCGCAGGGCGTCAGCAACATAGAAGCGCCCACAGCGTGGCGGCTGTACGAGGCCTGGGTTGAGCACGTGCTGCCGGGAGAACGCCTGTCGCTTCTCGCGGGACTGTACGATCTGAACTCCGAGTTCGACGTCGTCTGGACGAGCTCACTGTTCGTCAACAGCTCGCACGGAATCGGCGCCGAGTACGCTCAGAGCGGGCGCAACGGGCCGTCCATCTTTCCGGTGACGTCTCTCGGTATCAGGGCTCGTGCTTCGGTAGCGGACCGTCTTATTCTCAAGGCCGTGGTGCTGGACGGGGTGCCCGGCGACCCGGACCGCCCCCGGCGAACCCATGTCGCCTTTGCGGACGGCGACGGTTGGCTGATGGCCGCCGAGGCGGTCCTCCTGGTGGGCGGCGATTCCGAGTGGTACACGGAGCCATCGCGGTTCCGACTCGTGAGTCGGACCGATGTGGAACTGTTTGACGCCCGATTTGCCGTCGGCGCCTGGAAGTACACGGCGGGCTTTGCGGAGCTGCGGGACCCGAGGATCCTCGCACTCTGGGCCCCCTCGCATCGCAATCAGGGCGTTTATGCGCTGGCGGAGATGAGCCTTCTGCGTGAGTCTTCCGACCCCGCGCAGGGCCTCTCCGGCTTCGCCCGATTCGGGGTGGCCAACAATCGCATCAACCGATTCGGCTCCTACCTGGGACTCGGCCTCGTCTACACCGGGCTGCTGCCGGGCCGCGGCGACGATCAGGCCGGGCTTGCTCTCGCCGTTGCACGAAACGGAGACCCGTATTTCGAAAGCGTGGCACCCCTCGGCACACCCGACCGGAGTGAGGCGGTGATCGAGGCAACGTATCTTGCAGGCATCACGTCCTGGCTCTCCATTCAGGCCGATCTTCAGTACATCGTAAACCCGGGCACCGAACCGAACGTGTCCAATGCGCTCGTTCCGCTCGTCCGATTTCAGATCGAGTTATAGCGGAAGGCGCACCCGCAATCGATGACAACCGCTCCGCAAATCACCCGAAAGTTCGGAACGTTTACCGGGGTTTTCACTCCGACCCTGCTGACGATCCTCGGCGTCATCATGTACGTCCGGCTGCCGTGGGTCGTGGGCAACGCGGGGCTGATGGGGGCATGGCTGCTCATGGCTCTCGCCATGGGGATCACGGCGTGCACCGGCCTGTCCCTGTCATCGATCGCAACAAACACCCGCATCGGCAGCGGCGGGCCGTACGCGATCATCCAGAAGTCGCTAGGATACGAGATCGGCGGGAGCGTGGGCGTGCCCTTATACCTGACGCGGCCGCTGGGCACCGCGATGTACATCTTCGGTTTTCGCGAGGGCTGGCTCTGGGTCTTCCCGAACCACTGGCCGATGCTCGTCGACCTGTCCGTGTTCGTCGTCATCTTCGTCCTCGCCTACATCGGAGCCGATATCGCGTTTCGGGTCCAGTTTGCGATCATGGCGGTGATCGTCGCCTCCATAGCTTCGATACTGGCGAGCCCCGCCCTGACGACTTCGGAGATTGAGGTCACCTGGTTCGGCTCGTGGCCCGGATTTCCCGAGGACGGCTTCGGCGGCGTCAGCCTCTGGGTCGTGTTCGCCGTCTTCTTTCCCGCGACGACGGGTATCCTCGCGGGGGCCAACATGTCCGGCGACCTGAAGAACCCGCGCAAGAGCATCCCGGCGGGAACGCTGTGGGCCATCGGAGTGAGCACCGTCATCTACTTCGGTCTCGCATACGTGGCTGCCCGTTTGGGGACCGTCGATGAGCTGACGAGCAATTACAACCTGTTCATGGATCGCGCCTTCTGGGGACCGGCTGTGCTCGCCGGCCTGCTCGGCGCGACCTTCTCTTCGGCCCTCGCC
>JBFGEP010000008.1:0-17245 GCA_041580055.1 Rhodothermales bacterium
CCGGAGTTGAGCTCCGGGCAGTCGGGCGCTGCTCGGACCTAGTTGACGTTGTTGAGAACCCGAGGATCGCCGCAGCCATCCCAAGCGCTCTCATTCCACTGGTGGATCCGGTACGTGATCCAGATCTCGTACAACGAAGAACACGGAATTGTACCGAAGACCGTGCTGAAGTCGCACGACGAGATCCTGCAGGGCACGATCATCGCCGAGGAGAAGTACGAGCCCGAGACCGGGCTGTCCTCCCGTCGCGACGGACCGGAGCTATCGAAGGCGGTGGCCGACCCGGTGGCGCGCTACCTGACAGACGAGCAGCGGACGGATTTGATCAAGAACCTGCGAGAGGAGATGCTCGAAGCGAGCGAAAACCTGGATTTTGAGCGCGCTGCGGAGCTCAGGGACAGTATTCGGCAGCTGGAGGCGGCTGTGGCGCGTACCGACAAGTGAGGGGAATCTGGTGCGATTGCTTGACGGGCCAATTTTGGCTATATTTACTTCTTGCCTGAGAAACACGTTTTGAGGTCATCTGGCGCGATGAAGAAGGGTCTGCATCCGGAATACAAAATGATCAAGGTCAGGCTGGCTGACGGCACGATCGTCGAAACCCGCTCGACCATGGACGTCGACACCTACGTTTCTGAAGTCGACAAGACCAATCACCCTTTCTACACGGGCCGCCGGCAGTACGTCGACACCGCAGGCCGGGTTGAGAAGTTCAACCGCCGCTACGCGAAGAAAGAGAAGTAGTCCCGACGGCGCCAGGATATACAGGCGATCTGCCCCGCGGATCGCCTTTTTTCGTTTGATCCAATGCGAGCCATGAGCACCCTGGATCCCGTCCGACTGATTGCGACCAAACGGGACGGCGGCAAGCTGTCCAGCGCCGACATCCGTCACCTCGTTGCCGCCTACACGGCCGGCGATGTACCCGACTACCAGATGTCGGCCTTCCTCATGGCCGCCTTTCTCCGAGGCATGGACGGCCAGGAGGCCATCGCACTGGCGGACGCCATGCTCCACTCGGGTACGGTGCTGGATCTGAGCGACATCCCGGGCGTCAAGGTCGACAAGCATTCCACGGGAGGGGTCGGCGACAAGGTTTCGCTGGTGCTGGCTCCGCTTGTCGCGGCGGCGGGCGTGCCGGTGCCGATGATCTCCGGCAGAGGACTGGGCCACAGCGGAGGCACCCTCGACAAGCTCGAGTCGATTCCGGGCTTCAGGACGAAGCTGACGCTGGACGAGTACAGACGGCAACTGCGCGAGATCGGAGTCGTCATGATCGGTCAGACGGATGATATCGCCCCGGCCGACAAGAAGCTCTACGCGCTGCGGGACGTCACGGCGACCGTCGAGTTCGTGCCGTTTATCGCGGCCTCGATCATGAGCAAGAAGCTGGCGGAGGGCATCGACGCGCTGGTTCTGGACGTCAAGTCGGGCAGAGGCGCCTTCATGCGCACCGAGGAGAAAGCGCGCAGGCTGGCCGAGACGCTCGTGCGGGTTGGCGAAGACTTCGACACGAAGACCGTCGCGCTCCTTACGGACATGAATGACCCGCTCGGATACGCAGTCGGGAACTGGCTGGAGGTCGCGGAGGCGGTGCGCTGCCTGAAGGGTGAGCAGGTCCCCGAGCTGACGGAGTTGAGCCTCGCGCTCGGTGCCGAGATGCTCGTGCTCGGCGGGGCGGCCGATACGTTGAGGGAGGCTCGGGACAGACTGGCGGACCTACTCGCCGACGGGACCGCTTTTGAGCGTTTCTGCGAAATGGTCACCGCACAGGGGGGCGATGCCGGTGTGCTGAGGGCACCGGAGCATAGGGGTCGGGCCCAGTCGGTCGTCGAAGTGACGGCGTCGGCTGAGCAGAGTGGCTGGATCAGGGGAATCGACTCGCTCTCGGTCGGCAGGGCGGCAATGGACCTCGGTGCCGGGCGACACCGACTCGAAGACGAGGTGTATCCCCTCGCAGGCATTACGCTGCACGTCAAGCGCGGCGACCGTGTGCAACCCGGGGACCTTCTCGCCCGTCTACACACCCGCACATCGGATCTAGCCGAGCGTCTCGTCGCTACGGTGCGGCAGGCGTTCGAGATCGGTGAACAGGAGCCGGCTCAGCGGCCGGTGGTTATCGACCGCCTCGCCGAGGGAGAGTGGGATTCCCTGCGCGGATGACGCACGGGGCGCGCTCATGTGCGGGAGATTCCAGAACGCTATATTTGACAACACAACTCAATCCGAACTAAGAACAATTCGTCATGTCCATCTGGTCACGGTTTACGCGCTGGATACGCTCCATTTTCGGAGGGGCGATCTCCGCGCTTGAGGACCCGCGTCTGATTCTCGAGCAGAACATCCGGGAGTTGAACGACCAGGTCCCGAAGATGAACGAGAACATCGCGACCGTCAAGGCGAACGTCATGCTTCTGCAGAAGGAGCAGCGACGTTACGAGGCCGAACAGGCCGACCTTACGGCAAAGATCAAAGCGGGTATCAAGGCGGGTCGCGACGACATCGCTCAGCAATATGCAGTCCGGCTCGAGGAGGTAAAGGAGGCGAACGAGAGAACGAAGGAGCAGCTCAAGTACGCCGCAGCCGCCTACGACAAAGCACTACAGGTCAAGAAGGCCTTCATGCGGGAGAAGGATCGGAAGATTCAGGAGGCGAAGGATGCGCTTCGTGCGCACGAGCGAGCCAAGTGGCAGTCCCGCATCGCGGATACACTCGAGCAGTTCGAGGTGGCGGGCGTCGACCAGACGCACGATGAGATGCTGACCCGAATCCAGGAGGAGACCGCACGGCAGGAGGCTCGGATGGAAGTCGCGCTCGATTCGATCGACACGGAGACAATGAAGATCGAAGAGGACGCGCGGACCATCAGGGCGTCAGAGATCGTGAAGCAGTTCAAGCTCGAGATGGGCGTCGGCGAGGAGGCCGAAGCGCCGGCCGAGGAAGCCAAGCTCGAGGTGCCCGAGAGGGAGGCCGAGCCGGGCGAGAAGACCATCGGCAGGGAAAGGACGCAGACGGAGTAGCCTGGTACGCGCCGGACATCGTCATGACACCGGAAGAATACGAGCGGATCAAAGAGGCCGAGAAGGAGCACCTTCGAGCGATGAAGAAGCTCAAGAAGGCTGTCCGCGAGCTTGAGCGCAGCAAGTCGATCGCTCAGTCCGTGACCAGGATGAGCTCGAGCTCGAAGACGGCCATTGAGACGCACGAAGAGATGGTCGACAAGCTCGCGCTGGAGACGGCTCACTACGAGGCGCGGCTGGAGGTCGCGCTCGAGTCCGCCAAAGAGCACGCCGACACCGAAGAGAGGGCGCAACAGGTTCTGAAGGCCGACGCGGAGCTTCAGAAAGAACGTGCGAGGTCGCTGGTTGAGCAGCTCCGGGAGGAAATGGCGGTGCCCGACTCGCCGGCGGCCGAGGAGGCCAAGCGGAGCGACCCGGAGATCGCAGACTCCGATGAAGACTCCGACGACGACGTCGATGGCCCGCTGCCGGAGAAGACCATTGGCCGCATGCGGAGGGAATAGCGGCCTCGGATCGGATACTCGAGTCCCCGGATGAACGACCGGAACATCAATTACACGAAGGAAGCCTTTCTGCACCCGTGGAATCTCGCGTTCCTGATCGGCGCGATGCTCATTTCGTTTTCCGTGAGCCTGTTCAGCGGCGGTGCATCGTGGCCCTTCGAGACGATTCTGCTGTTTGCGACGGCAATCGAACTGCTCTACCTCGGAATCGTGCCGAGGCAGGACCGATTCCGGCGAGCGATACGTTCACAGCGAGCTGCGGAGCACGCGAAACCGCCCTCGCAAAAGGAGATCTTCCAGCATCTCTCCAAGCATAGCCAGCGACGCTATGCGCGGCTCCGGAAGCTCGGCCGGGACATCCAGTCCAACTATCGTAAGCTGAGCTACGCCTCGCAGGGGATGCTCGACAGCCACGTCAAGAAGATCAACGGTCTTCTCGACTCATACCTCAACCTCCTGTACCAGGAAGAGCGATACGAGCACACGTCCAGGACCAGCTCCGAGGGCGAGGTCGTGAGCGCGATCGAAGCCCTTCGCGAAGACATGTCGGACGACGCACCTCGGGTCCGATCGATAAAGGAACGCCGCCTGCGGATTCTGGAGCAGCGCCTCGGGCGATTCAAGAAAGGCCGCGAAAATGTCGAGATCATCAGGGCCCAGCTCGAAACGATTGAGGACGTCGTCAAGTACATCCATGAGCAGTCCCTGACACTCAGCAATCCCGAAGAAATCACTTTTCAGCTGGACACTCTCCTTACCGAGGTCGAAGAAACCCAGCTGGCCATTGAGGAGATTGAGGAGGTCTTCGCCCGACCAACCGACCTCCTCCGGGATCTTGACGCATACTCTTCCGGCACGGAGGAGTCCGAGGAGTCGACCGGAGCGAAGTCCACACGTATCAAGGAATAGGACGAGATTCCCGGCCCACCGGACAGCACTTTCCCACTCCCGATCATGAAACTCGAGACGCTTCTCTATGAGGTGGATGCCGACGGCACCCTTCTCCTGACGATTCATCGCCCCGACAAGCTCAACGCTCTGAATGCACAGGTCATTAAAGAGCTCGACCGCGTATTCAGCTCGCTCGAATCCGAGCCATCCGTCAAGGGCGTCGTTTTAACGGGTGCGGGCGAGAAGGCCTTCGTTGCGGGAGCAGACATCAAGCAGTTTCAAGGCCTCACGCCGGACGACGCGGAGGCGTTCGCGCGGCGCGGGCAGTCCGTGTTCGACAAAATCGAGAACCTCGGAAAGCCCGTGGTGGCGGCGGTTAACGGCTTCGCACTGGGCGGCGGATGCGAGCTCGCGCTCGCATGCCATATCCGCGTCGCGTCGGAATCGGCGAGCTTTGGACAGCCCGAGGTCAATCTGGGCATCCTGCCCGGGTATGGCGGAACACAGCGACTGCCGAAACTGGTGGGGCGCGGGCTCGCCACCGAGCTGATACTGACCGGAGAGCGCGTGTCGGCTCAGCGAGCCTTCGAGATAGGCCTCGTCAACAAGGTCGTTGACGCGGACCACCTGCTGGATCAGGCGCGGCACATCGTGACCCGCGTCACGTCGAAGGGTCCTGTTGCTATCAAGCTCGCACTCGAAGCTATCCGACAGTCCGATCGACCGCTTGCAGACGGCCTGAGAACCGAGGCAACCCTCTTCGGACGAGCTTTCGATACGGAAGATGCGACCGAAGGTGTGACGGCTTTCCTCGAGAAACGGAAGCCGGCCTTCAAGGGTCGCTAGCGAACTGCGACCCCTCCACTGAACACCATGGAACTGGCGGCAATCATCGTTCTGCTGATCCTGAGCGCTCTCTTCTCAGGCTCCGAGATCGCGTTCGTTGCAGCAAACAGGCTCAAGGTGGAGGTGTTCGCGAGGAGCTCGGAGATTGTCGGACCGGTCGCCAAAGACTTCATCCAGAACCCCGCCAAGCTTCTCACGACCACGCTCGTGGGCAACAACCTTGCCCTCGTTGCCTACTCGACGCTGATGGCGCTGCTGCTGGAGCCTCCCCTGCACGCTGCGTTCGCGAGCATCGGGGCGGACGGTGCGGTCGCCGACGTGGCGACCCTCATCAGCCAGACCATCATCGCCTCCGTTATCGTGCTTTTCGTCGGCGAGATCCTGCCGAAGTCCATCCTGCGCGAAATACCCACCCGTTCGGTCTTCGCGCTCGCGCTGCCGCTGCGGGCAACGTACTACCTCCTGCTTCCCCTGATCAAGCTTGCCTCCGGTGCATCGAATATGCTCATCCGGTGGTTCAAGATTGACGCCGACACGTTCTCCCAGTTCATGCGCCGAGACTTCGAGCTTATCCTCGAAGAGAGTATGCGAAGAGGCGAGCTGGACCTCGATCGCGAGGAAAGCGAGTTGTTGTCGAACGTGCTGGCGATGAACTCCATCCGGGTCAAGGAGTCGATGGTGCCACGCACGGACATCAAGGCGATTGATGATACCATGAGCCTGCCGGAGGTTCGGCGGCGTTTCGTCGAGACAGGTCACTCGAAACTGCTCGTCTACCACGAAAACATCGACAACATTATCGGTGTGGCTTTCGCTTACGACCTGTTCCGCAGGCCGAAGTCCATCGAGGAGATCATCCGGCCGATTGTTGCCGTGCCGGAATCCAAGCCGTCCAAGGACCTGCTGCGGCAGTTTCTGAACGACAATATCTCGGTGGCGCTGGTCGTCGACGAGTATGGCGGCACGGCCGGCCTCGTCACCCTGGAGGACCTACTCGAGGAGCTCTTCGGGGACATCCGCGACGAGTTCGATGAGGACGAGCGTATTGTCCGCAAGATCGATGATCACACGCTCATAGTCAGTGGTCGGGTCGAGATAGACGAGCTCGCAGGCAGGTTCGAAATCGACCTTCCCGAAGGCGATTACGAGACGATTGCCGGCTACCTGATGGAGCGGCTCGGATCCATCCCGGCGACCGCGGATACCTTCGAGCTGGACGGGTTCTCGTTCAGCGTGCTCGAGTCCGCCGCAAATCGAATCGACCTGGTAAAGATCATTCGTTCTTGACGTCCTCTGCCGCCAACTGGCGCGCGTACTCCATGACCAGCCGAGCATGTGCGGCCAACGGCTGCACCAGTCCGAGTCGGCTCAGTCTCCTGTCAGGCATTTCCGGTAGGCGCGGCGGGCTGACGCGTCCCATCCACAGGGGCATCTTGTCTTCAAGCACTCGCGGCCCGGCGAGGTGCCCCGGAGGAAAGTGTGCGGCATAGAACGATCTGGCGCGGACCAGCCGGTCATAGACGTTGCTATACGCCTCCGCGGCAGTTTCATCGCCGTCTATCATCATGCCGCCGATGATGTAGTCTCGATACAGCAGCGGCAGTTCCATCATCGCCCCAGCGACGTCGGCAAACCGACCGTCCGAGCCTGCCTCGACCGCTCCGGCAGTGACGACTGAGACAAGGCAGATCGTCTCTTCAGCCACGAGATCCGGCTCCGCACCCTCGACATCAGTCAGGATAACGCTGACGGTTTCCTGCGTCGTGGTTATCGCACCGGCGGTGGCGAACGCCGTCAACCGAGCACTCATCCCATCGATCGACGGATCCGCCATCGGAGATCGGCTCAGGTTGCTGGCGCTTCCGGCTCTTCGCCCCGGCCGATGGCGTCGCGCATTCCTGTATCGGCCTGAATGTTGCGAAGCCGGTAGTAGTCCATGATGCCGAGATTCCCGCTGCGGAAAGCATCTGCGATGGCCCTTGGGACGGCTGCCTCAGCCTCGATGACCTTCGCCTTCTGCTCCACTACGGCGGCTTTCATCTCCTGCTCGCGGGCGACCGCCGCCGCACGCCTCTCTTCGGCCTTGGCGCGCGCGACCTGCAGGTCGGCGTCCGCCTGGTTCGCCTGCAGCATGGCGCCGATGTTGTCACCCACGTCGACGTCCGCAATGTCGATCGACAGAATCTCGAATGCGGTTCCCGAATCAAGCCCCTTCGCAAGAACCACCTTGGAAATGGAGTCCGGGTTTTCGAGGACCTCCTTGTAGGTGTCAGCCGAACCGATCGTCGATACGATGCCCTCACCCACGCGAGCGATGATGGTTTCCTCTCCCGCGCCGCCGACCAGGCGGTCGATGTTGGCCCGAAGCGTGACCCGCGAAACCGCGCGCAGCTGGATCCCGTCCTTGGCAACTGCGGACACGGGCGGCGTCTCGATCACCTTGGGGTTGACGGACACCTGGACGGCCTCGTAAACGTCCCGGCCTGCCAGGTCGATCGCGGCCGCCTGCTCGAACTTGAGGTCAATATTCGCCTTATCCGCCGAGATCAGGGCGTTTACCACCTTTTGAACGTTACCCCCCGCCAGCATGTGAGCTTCCAGCTGGGGCGTCTCAAGATGAACGCCCGCCTTGTGGCCTGTAATCATCGACTTCACGATTACGGCAGGCGGGACCTTGCGAAGGCGCATTCCCACCAGATCTCGAACCAGCTTCAGCCGCACGCCCGAGAAGAATGCGGTCACCCACAGGCCGACCGGAATGAAGTACAGGAACAGGATGAGGCCAAGGATGACGAGCACGATGACCAGGATGCCCGCTCCCGAGACAAGAGATTCCATAACCGCGACAGGCTAGAATAGAAATGTCAGTTTTCCGACCTCAGGTAGTCTCCGCTCTGACCCCCGGTTTTGGCCAGAAGGTGGATACCGGTGATACGGATGTCCTTCGAAACGGACTTGCACATGTCGTACACTGTCAGCGCTGCGACCGAGACCGCCGTCAGCGCCTCCATCTCGACACCCGTGGGCCCGATGCTCTTCGCAAAAGCCCGAATGTCGACGGAGTGGTCCTGCTCGTTCAGAGCAAGGTCGACGTCGATGCCCTTCAGGGCGACGTCGTGACAGAGAGGGATCAGCTTGCTGGTCTGCTTGGCTCCCATGATACCGGCGACCTGTGCCAGCGACAGGACGTCACCCTTCGGGATGCCCTCCTCGATGATCAGTCCGTATGCGGTCTCCCCTATTTCGACTTTGCCCGTAGCGACCGCGGTACGAATGCTGCTGGGCTTGTCCGAGACGTCCACCATGTGCACGCCGCCGTGCGGGTCGACGTGCGTCAAAACCTCTCCTTCCGACATAGCTTTCCGACTGATTAACGTTCTTGCGAAGATGCTTGCGAGTGGGTAGAACGAAGATAGCCGCGACCTGTTCGAACAGCAAGGTCGAGAATTCACCCCCCGATCAGGATCATGGGCCGGTTTTCATCATCGACGAGATTGTACATGCCGGCGTGCTGCGCTTCCTTCCGCTGGACGGCTTCTGCGATTACGACCTCGATGTCCTCATCGGACCGTCCCTCGCGGATCATGTCTCGGAGGCTGACTTCCCGCTTTCCGAAAAGACACACCTTGAGATTGCCGTCCGCCGTGATTCGGAGCCGATTGCACGAATCACAGAAGTGGTCGCTCATCGATGATATGAAGCCGATCGATCCCTGAAATCCGGGCGCACGGAATTCCCTGGCCGTGGCATGCGGTGTTTCCGCAAGTGGAACGAGTGCGCCGAGGCGCTCCTCGATATAACTCCGAGTCTCACACCACGGCACAAAAAAGCGGTCGTTCCAGCCGTTGCCCGAAAAGGGCATGTACTCGATGAAGCGCACTACGAGCGGCCGGTTTCTCGTCATCTCGGCAAAGCTGACGACCTCGTCATCGTTGACGCCCTTCATCACGACACAGTTGATCTTCAGAGGCGCGTAGCCAGCACCGAGGGCTGCATCGATTGCTGAAAGCACACGGTCGATCCCCGGCCGGCGGGTAATCTCAACGAACCGATTCTCGAGCAGCGTGTCCAGGCTGATGTTCATGCCGGTCAGGCCGGCGTCACGCAGTGCTTGCAGCTTCCTTTCGAGGAGTATTCCGTTGGTGGTCATGGTCACGGAGTGGATACCCTCGATGGCGGATATCAGGCCGACCAATTTGTCCACGTCCTTGCGGACCAGCGGCTCCCCGCCGGTGAGTCGAACCTGGCGGACCCCCAATTGGGCGAACAGGCGAGTCAGTCGCTCGATCTCTTCAAACGTGAGGATGTGCGAGCGCGGGCTGAGCTCCACGCCTTCCGCCGGCATGCAGTAGTGACACCGCAGGTTGCACCTTTCGGTGACCGAGATCCTGAGATACGTGTGGCGCCTCCCAAACCTGTCTGTTAGAGTCCCTTTCATCGATTCTTGTGCTCAGCCGTGACGAGCCCGACTGCGAGCCTTTCAAGGTCTCCGCCGCAACAACTAGAATAAGCCCGCCGTACCCTCCGGCGAAAGTCTTACCGCATTTGCGCTATGAAAGATCGCTCCAGGGCTCTGGTTTTTGTCGCGCTCGTCCTGCTCTTTGTCGCCCTGTCGACGGTGGAGGCGCCTTTTTTGTCACTCGGAATCGCTGGCACCCACGTCCTCCGCTGGCTCGCGGTGGGTTTGATCATCTTTCTACTTGTTCGAACCGGGTGCTGTCGCGGCAGCTGCAATCAGCCGAGACATTCATAGGGCGCAGGTCTCAGTCTGCCGCCGCGGCCGCCCGTCGCTTCGTTCGGACGTAGTCGGAAACGTGCTCTCCGTATCTGGAGACAATGCTCGTCAGGTAGTCTCTCCCGGTGATCGTACCGCGGCAATCGGATGAACCGCAGGTGCACGAAAAGTCAGGCATCACTTCGTTATGGAATGTCGCGAAGTCGAGCGTGATCTCGTCGCCCGCCTTCAGATCGCGACGCGCCACCACGTCCAGGCCTTCCAGCCAACACGAAGGATCGCACGAGTGATCGATGGGCTTCCACTGTGAGGCATCACGACTCCAGACCACCCACACTTCATCCGTGAGCGGCCACGCCCGCTGCGCAAACCACGAACGGTGCGGGTCCTTCCACTGCGACTCGACGTAATTCCGGCTGGCAATCTCGTGAGCTTTGCCCTCGAACGAAACGACGCGGTCGCCGGCCGAGAAAGCTCTCGTGGCAAACAGGCCGTATCGGGTCCCGTCCTTGGTGTGAACCCGCCACCCTTTCGCCCGACGTCGGTGACGAGCCAGTGCTGCCTCAACCACCTGGTGGGTAAATCCTTCATGGCCCGCCGGATCGTGCATCAAGCAGAGGTCGGCGCTCCCCGGATCGGCCTCGGGATAGTACATCCCGCAGTTGGGATTGATCTCGAGTACGTAAGGGCGGCCGTCCCGGTCGACTCTGAAATCGCACCGGCCGTATCCGGTGCCGTTGATGCCGCGGAAGAAGTCGGCGGACGCTGCACGGAGGTTGGCGTCAAGCTCGGCGTCGATCACGGGCCTTGACTTCAGGCCGGCGTAGTCCTCCCACTTCATGTCGTAGTGCTTGAAGGTCTCGCCCTCTGGAAACTGGTACTGGATGGGCTGATACGTGATGGGCGCAGACCAGTCATCGGGGTTGTCCGCGACCAGAGCGGTGCATTCCAGCCCTTCTATGAATTCCTCCAGCAGCGCGCCCGCGTAGCTCTTGCGCATTATGCTCGCCTGCTCGAACAGGTCCTTCGGTGTCTCGACTCTCGACTTGCGCGTCAGGCCCGCGCTCGCGTAACTGCTGGGATGCTTGACGATAAGGGGAAACGTCAGCGTGTCCGCTGCCCTTTCCACGTCCTCCTCACTCTGCGCAATCACGTAGTTGGGCGTATCGATCTCCCACGCGCGACATACCCGTTTCATGGTCTCCCGCGACGGCTCGAAGAAGAGGGCGTCAGCACCTGTAAACGCCTGGCCGAGGCGCTCGAGCGCGGCGACCACCTCGAGCCCGGGCCGCCCCTCGTCCCACGCACCGTCGCACAGATTGAAGAACACGTCGAAGTTCTCGTGTGAAAGCTCGATGAGCGCCGGAACGACGTTATCTATCTCCATCACAGCCAGCTTCCAGGTCGCCTCGGGGATGTACGGTCTCGGATCGCATGGCCAATCGTCCTCGTCGATCTCTCCGTCGAGGTCCTGGTCCGTCAGAAGGCAGATCTTCATCGGCAAATAGTAAGGTTGTGCAAGGGACCTCCGATCAGCGCTCTGCAATGTTGGCGGGCGCCTTCTCGACCGAGACGGTGACCGGTCCGTCGTTTACAAGCTCCACGTCCATCATGGCTCCGAACTCGCCCGTCGACACGGGCTTCCCGATCAGGTCGGACAGCGTATTCACGAAGGACTCGTAGAGCGGAATCGCTACGTCCGGGGATGCCGAGTTGACGAAGGAAGGCCGGTTTCCTTTCTCGACGTTGCCGTACAACGTGAACTGTGAGACCACTAACGCCTCGCCGTCAACGTCGACGAGAGATCGATTCATCTTACCGTCGTCGTCCGGGAAGATGCGCAAAGCGGAGCACTTCCTGGCCACCCACTCCACTTCCGCATGACTGTCGCTCCGATGGACCCCTAGTAGGACAAGCAGGCCTGGCCCGATCTGGCCAACCGTCTTCCCCTCGATTCGAACGGACGCCCGCCTGACTCGCTGAACAAGAGCAATCACGATTCGGTGCGGGCTGACATAACGTGTTCGAGATAGGCGCGGACTTTTCTGAGAGCTTCACCGCGGTGGCTGATACGGTTCTTCGCCATCGGATCCATCTCGGCGAAAGTCTCCGTGAATCCGGAAGGTACGAAGAGAGCGTCGTAGCCAAATCCGTTGGCTCCCCGTTCCTCTCGAATGATGTGGCCCTCGCAGATACCGGTGAATGTCTCGACGCCTCCCGAATGTACAAGTGCGACCACCGTCCTGAATCGAGCGTTGCGGTCCGTGACCGCTTCGAGCAGGGTGCGCAGCTTGTCCCGATTTCGGGCAGCGTCGCACTCCGGACCGGCGAATCTCGCAGAATGCACACCCGGTGCGCCGCGAAGCGCGTCCACCTCCAGCCCGGTGTCGTCGGCGAGCGATGGGATCCCCGTGTGCTCGAAGACATGCCGCGCTTTCTTGACGGCGTTGCCCTCGAGGGTGGGAGCGTCTTCCACCGCCGGCTCAAGGTCAGCGAAGTCGGCAAGGCTTCTGAGATCGACCTCAAGACCGCTGAGCAGCTGCCGAATCTCGGAAATCTTTCCTGGATTGCCGGTCGCCAGGATCACGCGGGAAAAGTCAGGCGTCATAAGTGATTTGGAAAAAGACGGCCCAAAGCGTAGTTTTCTTGGCCATGCAAATCTCGCGGAGCTAACAGAAAAACAGGGTCAACGTCAGTGGCAGTCGGAATCAAGTTAAGAGACAAAGAGAATATTGATCGCGCGCTGCGCCGTTTCAAGCGAGCCGTGAATCGCAGCCGGGTGCTTCGAATCTACCGGGCCAACATGTCCTACACGAAACCGTCGGAGGAGCGGCGTCAGGCCCGCCAGAAAGCCGCGCGCAACGCGCACAAGCGCTCCCGATCGTACTGACGTCCCGCGATCCAGCTTTCCAGGACGCTTCCCGAGGGAAGCGTCCTTTTTTTGTCGCCCCGCTTCTCTCGGATCGGTAGAACCTACTTCAGCGTGTCGGCGATTAGACGTTCCTGCTCGAGCTGGTGGACCTTGGCGCTGCCGCTCGAGGGGCTTGCACTCGGGGCCCGGCCGCGATACTGAACGTTGCCACACTCGCGGCCCGTGGAGGACGCCAGCACGCTGTCCAGCAGGGGCGAGATGAAGGTCCAGGCTCCCATGTTTCGCGGCTCTTCCTGGCACCAGACGAACTCCGTGGCACCGGGAAAACGGCTGACCTCGGTCGCCACGTCTGCTGCCGGGAAGGGATAGAACTGCTCAATCCGGACCAGGGCGTTTCGCTCCCTGAGCTGCTCCTCGGCAGTCAGCTTCTCGAGCAGATCAAGGTAAACCTTCCCGCTGCAGAACACGATCCGCTTTACTGCGTCCGCGTTCGGGGCGTCGGCCGGAATCACCTCCCTGAACGAAGACGCGGTGAGGTCGTCCGCCGTGGAGACGACACCGGGGTGCCTGAGCAAACTCTTGGGAGACATGATGACCAGTGGCCTCCGGTGCTCCATCTTCACCTGCCGGCGCATTGCGTGGAACAGGTTGGCCGGCGTCGTGAAGCTGCACACGGACATGTTCGCTTCTGCGCACATCTGGAGGAACCTCTCGAGTCGCGCCGACGAGTGTTCAGGTCCCTGTCCCTCGTAGCCGTGAGGAAGCAGAAGAACCAGCGAGCTTCGCTGACCCCATTTCTTTTCCGAGGCCGAAAGAAACTGGTCGAACACGATCTGCGCGCCGTTCGCGAAATCCCCGAACTGAGCCTCCCAGATGACCAGCGCATCGGGATCCGCCACGGAATACCCGTACTCGAATCCGCACGCCGCGTACTCGGAGAGCAGGCTATCGTACACCAATAGCTGCGACTGCTGGTCTCGGATATGGTTCAGCGGGATGAGCTCCTCGCCTGTCTCCTGATCGACGAGAACGGCGTGACGGTGGCTGAACGTTCCGCGCTGTGAATCCTGGCCCGCCAATCGCACCGTCGTTCCGTCGAGCAGCAGCGACCCATACGCCATGGCTTCTCCCAGCGACCAGTCGATCTGCCCTTGCTCAACAAACTGGTTCGCCCTCTTCTCGAACTGCCTCACCAGTTTCGGATGCGCCGAGAAGCCATCGGGGATTCGAACCAGCGCCGCCGCGATCTCTTTCAGGACATCGTCGGAAACCGCCGTGTCGAACCTTCGGGACTCACCTGACGGCTCCTGCTTTTCAGAAATGACAAGCTCGCGGGCTGCGTCGCGATCGACAACCTCCTTCGTCTCCTCAAAGGCTTCCTGCAGGCGGGCGCGGTAGTCGTCCAGCATCCGCTCTGCCTCTTCCGGATCCATCTCTCCCATCCGAAGCAGGTATTCCGTGTACAGCAGCCGAACGGAGCGCTTCGCTTCGATCTTGCGGTACAGCAGCGGCTGCGTGTAGGTCGGCTCGTCGCCTTCGTTGTGGCCGTGCACGCGGTAGCACAGCATGTCGATCACGACGTCCCGATTGAACTCCTGACGGTAGTCGTAGGCTATTTTCGCGACGCGGACGCAGGCCTCGGGGTCATCCCCGTTCACGTGAAAGATCGGCGCCTGGATCATGCGTGCTACGTCCGTTGCGTAGGTCGAGCTGCGGGCATCCGTAGGCGTGGTCGTGAAGCCGATCTGGTTGTTGATGACGACGTGGATCGTGCCGCCGGTGTGGTAGCCCGGCAGCTGGCTGAGGTGCAACGTTTCAGCGACAACCCCCTGGCCCGCGAACGCCGCGTCACCGTGTATGAGCAGCGGAATCACTGCGTCCTTGTAGTCGCCACCTGGGACATCGGAGGCATTGCGAAGCGCGTATTGCTTGGCACGCGCCATTCCCTCTACCACGGGATTCACAGCCTCGAGGTGGCTCGGGTTCGAGGCAAGGCTCACCTTTACATCTTTCCCCGACGAAGACCGGTGGCTGCCGGTGGCGCCAAGGTGGTACTTGACGTCCCCCGATCCCTGCGTGGTGTTCGGATCGATGCTGCCCTCAAACTCGGAGAAGATCACCTCGTACGGCTTGTGGAGCACGTTCGCGAGCACGTTGAGGCGCCCGCGATGAGCCATCCCCATCACTACCTCGTGGACGCCATGGTCGGCGGCATCCGACAGGATCTGATCCAGCATCGGGATGAGCGTCTCGGAGCCTTCGAGAGAGAATCGCTTGTGGCCGATGTACTTGGTATGCAGAAACCGCTCGAAGGCCTCGGCGGCGTTGAGCTTGGAGAGGACACGGCGCTTGTGCTCCGCCGAGAGTGTCTCCATGTCGTCGGACGGCTCGATACGCGCCTCCAGCCAGCTCTTCTCTTCCGGGTCCGAGATGTGCATGTACTCGATCCCGATCTTGCGGCTGTAGGCCTCTCTGACGATCGACAGGATGGTCCGCAGCGGCAGGATGTCGGCCCCGCCGAGGCCGCCGGTAACGAACTCGCGATCCAGATCCCAGATCGTCAGGCCGTACGTAGCAGGGTCCAACTCAGGGTGGTCCACCCACTCGTAACCCAGCGGGTTGACGTCGGCCTGAAGGTGCCCGCGCACACGATGGGCGCGGATCAACTGCAGAACGCGCGCCTGCTTCTCGATCATCCGTGTCTCGGGCTCGGACGTGCCGAGCAGCGGCGTCGTGTCGAGTCGAAGGACGAAAGGCTGATACGGGACGTTCAGATCGACGAAGATCTTCCGGTAGAAATCGTGCTCGCCGAGCAGGAGCGCGGCTATGTGTGCGAGGAACGCGCCGCTTTCGGCACCCTGAATTACGCGGTGGTCGTAGGTGGACGTGATCGTCATCACCTGGGAGATGCCGGTTCGGCTGACGCTCTCCGGCGAGAAAGCGTAGAACTCCGGCGGATAGCCGATCGAGCCCACGCCCACGATCACTCCCTGATTCGGCATCAGCCTCGGAACACTCAACGACGTCCCGATCATGCCGGGGTTCGTGATGGTGGCTGTCGTGCCACGGAAATCACTGATCTCGAGCTCGTTGTCTCTGGCGCGGCGCACGAGGTCATTGTAGATGCCGAGGAACTGCGGGAAAGACATCTCGCCCGCGTTCTTGATGTTCGGCACCAGAAGCATGCGCCGCCCTCGCTTCTCGATGTCGATCGCAAGGCCAAGGTTGATGGCAGCCGGGGTGACGTGCTCAGGGCCGTCCTCCGCCCGCCGGAACGTCGAGTTCATGCCGGGCACGGTACGGAGGCCCTGCACTATGGCCCACGCGATCAGATGAGTGAACGACACCTTCTCCCCACCCGAGCTGCGCTGAAAGTCATTGATGAGCGTCCGGTTCTCCGCCATGAGCTTGACCGGAAACGTCCGAACCGAGGTCGCCGTCGGCACATGCAGGCTTGCCTCCATGTTCTCGACGATCCGGGCCGCAGGGCCTCGCAGCGGGCGAGTCTCACCCTCCACCTCCGGAACCGGCGGCGGGGGTTCCGCCACCTCCTTGTCGGCGCCATCGCCCCGCGCATCGGCCGCCGGCTGCTCTAGAACTTCAATCTCGTCCGGGACACCTGCGGACGCCATCGCTCTGCGGGCGTCTGTCGCGGCAACAAACGTAGGCCTGGGCCGGTAGTCGGCGAAGAACTCACGCCAGCTCTCGCTGACGCTATCCGGGTTGTCGAGATACTGCTGGTACAGCTCCTCGACATAGCCGGTGTTAAAGCCGAGTCTGGTGTTCTCTAGAGACATGGGTGCGTGATTCCGGTGTGGAGCCGAGCGTACGGGTCTGATCGACGGAACAGGCTGAGCTACCTGATCCAGCCAATTTGCCGGTACCATTCAATTGTGCTTCGGATCCCTTCGTGAAGCGAAATGTCCGGCGTATAGCCGAAGTGAGATCCCGCCTTTGCGCTTGAGCAGGCCTTGCATGCCTCCAGGATCTCTACAGCCTTCTCCCGATTCAGTGGCGGGTATGTACCGAGCAACTTCCCGACCCACTCGGTCGCCGCCCCGACGGATCGAACGAGCGGTGGTGGAACCCGGATCGTGAGAACGCGACGCCCGAGCACGTCCACGGTCGCATCGCGGATCTCGTCCCATGTGTGAGCATCCGCCGATCCGAGGAAGTACGTCTCTCCCACGGTGTCGGGAGACTCCGCCGCGTCCACCATTCCGCGAACGAGATCGGCGACATGAACAAGCGAAATCGGGCCCTGATTATCGCCGCCGATTATCGGACAGAGGCCTCGGCTCACCGCCCGAAAGAACGTCAGGATGTCCTGCTCCCGTGGACCGTAGACGGCCGGTGGCCGGACCACCGTCAGCGGCAA